>CAKUZC010000001.1 GCA_934718145.1 uncultured Eubacteriales bacterium
TGCTTTAGATATGTCTCTTGGAAGAGGCGGAGATCAGGTTGCAGTCAAAGGTAAAAACTCCTATGAATTTTTTGGAGGGACTTCTCAGGGTCTCGAGAAACGGAGTAAAGTTCGGACGCGTGTAGTTGCTTCTATGCTTTCTGAAAGGATAAACTCCAGTGACACAGTCTTTATAATGGGCCATAAATATTCGGATTTTGATAGTGTAGGAGCGTGCGCTGCTCTCTGGAGTATATGTAAAAAAGAAAAAAATAAAAATTCTTTTGTAGTTATAAATAAAAAGGAATCAATGGCTTTTTCAGCAATTGAACATATTGAAAGCTTAAATTCTGAAAAAATATTTATTTCTCCGTCTCAGGCACAAGCTATGATAACCGATAAATCATTGCTTATAATAGTTGATACTCATTCTTTAAATTTTATTGAAAATTCTGATTTATATTTTGCTTGTAAAAATATAGCTGTTATTGATCACCATAGATTAACTGTAAATAAAATAGAAAATGCTGTGATATTTTATCATGAGCCGTCAGCTTCATCTACATGTGAGATGGTTACGGAACTTATCGAATATATAGGAGATAAGTATTTAAATAAAGTTGAATCTGAATGTCTTTTGGCAGGAATTGCCCTAGATACTAAAAATTTTACTCTAAAAGCAGGAGTAAGAACATTTGAGGCAGCTGCTTATCTTAGAAAAAAAGGTGCTGACATGTCTGAAGTTAAGCAAATGTTTGCAGGTCCAATTGAAAATTATCGTCTTAAATGCAAAATAATAGAGAGTACACGAATAGTGGAAAATTGTGCTGTTGCACATCTCGAAGAGGTTAATAAAAATTCACGTATGTGTTGCGCTCAAGCAGCTGATGAACTGCTTAATGTTAAAAATATAAAAGCTTCTTTTGTTTTGTTTACCGATGGCGAAAAGATAAATATTTCCGCTCGTTCATTCGGAGACATAAACGTACAAACTGTTATGGAGGCACTGGGAGGTGGTGGACATCAAAACATGGCTGCCGCCCAAGTTGAGGGCATGAACATTGAGCAAGTTGAACAAAAGTTGGTTGAGATTATAAAATCCAATAATATAGAGAAGAATGGAGAATGAAATAATGAAAGTTATTTTGATGAGCGATGTAAAAGGAAGCGGAAAAAAAGGAAGCGTTGTTAACGTTTCTGACGGTTATGCGAAAAATTTTTTAATACCTAAGAAAATTGCAGTAGAAGCAACTGAACAAGCTCTTAATGAGCTTAATTCAAAAAATCAAGCTGAAGAGCATAGGAAAGACATTGAAAAACAAAACGCAATTAAAATTGCCAATACTTTAAAGGATGAAACAATAACTATAACTTTAAAATCTGGAGAAAACGGTAAATTATTTGGTTCTGTAACTTCTCAAAACGTCTCTGATAAAATATTGCAAGTTTATGGAATTTCAATTGATAAAAAGAAGATAAATTTACCGAATGAGGGAATAAAATCTTACGGTACATACAAATTTGAGGTGAAATTGTATCCGAAGATAACAATTAATATGTCTCTTGTATTAGCAGAACAAAATAACGAATCTGTAGAGTAAAATTAAATTTGTGTTCAATAGTTTCATTGTAAAAAATTAACTCAAAGAACAATGATGAATCATTTTGAGTGCAGATAAGAAGATGAGAAAAAATCACCGGTTATGCCGGTGTATATTTTTATATTATTTTTGATTAAAAATCATAAAATCGGTCAAAACTACTCTTATAAAATATTAATGGAGAGTGAGTTTTATATGGAAATTAAACGGGGAGATATTTTTTACGCTGACTTAAGTCCTGTAATAGGTTCGGAACAGGGAGGAGTAAGGCCAGTGCTCATAGTGCAAAATGATATTGGAAATAAGTACAGTCCTACGGTAATAGCAGCAGCAATAACAAGTCAAGAAACAAAAAATACATTACCGACACATATAAATTTAACTTCTTCGGGGAGCGGTCTCGCTAAAAATTCCGTAGTTCTTCTTGAACAAATAAGGACTTTAGACAAAAAAAGATTAAAGGAAAAGCGTGGAAATGCGGGAGAACAAGCAATGAATAAAATAAATCATGCGTTATCGGTAAGCTTTGGATTACCTATAAATAATGGTTCTACATATTAAAAAATTTTAGGTTATTTCCAAAATAATTCAATTTTATTAATAAAACAACATAAAATAACAATAATCAAACAATTAATTAGTAAAAAATTAATAGCCATGGATGAAAAAAACTGATATAATGTGGATGTATAATGTAATTACAATAAAAAAATGTAATACAAGCTTATTTTATAGTGATATTATTATTCACTGCATTTTAGTTAATAAAATTTCTTAAAGTTTTATTATAATTGAGTGAATTTTAAGTCCGGAGAGGAGATGAGAGTATTCGAATAGTAAAGATATGAATGACAGTTTTGTAGGAGGATGATTTTGATGGGAGAGTATAAGAGTAAAAAAAATAAGGTATCTTCATCAAAAAATCATCAAAAAAAAGAAAATACTGTTGATTACTACATTTCTACATTTCCAACTGGAGTTAATAAGTCTAATTGGTGGGATGAAGATGATAAACGTAGTGCAAAAAATGTCGAGTCTGACAAGAAGTATAATTTTTTGAAGAAGGATATAAAGATTTCTTCTATTATACCTCCACATATGAAATACGATCATGATATACCAAACAGTATGGGTTTTTTTAATATCGGAAAAAATGGTGATAAGACCACCGATGGTGGTGAAACTATAGCTGTAGGGTATGATAAGTATGACAAGAATACTCCGATAGCATTCTCGTTAATTCCTGATTCCATTAAAGATGTAAGAAATATTCCGGAGAGAGACATTAATGATCCTAATACTTATTTTGGAGGATCAACTTATGGAAGAGATAAAAAATTTATTGCAAGTGCTATAAGTTTTAAATTTGACCCCAGAGATAAAGATGACATTGAAAAGCTTGAAGACGATAATGACGGTATAAAAGATACAGAGGAAAAACTTCTTTATCAAGATAAAAAAGAAGACGAGAGAATACAGTACCTTAAAAATATAAGGAATGAAAAGGGCTCTGAAAGAGCACAGATTGATAAAGAAATAGAAAAAATTAAGGATATAAAAGAAGAGAAAAATAAGGATAACCTGGACTTTTTAAAGGCAATCGATAATTTTGTTGATAAGTTGAGAAAGGGAGTTTTAAGAAAGTATATTGATTCTGATGATGTAATCAGTAGAAGGAAGAGAATTATCGAGTTTTCATCAAATCCCGATATACAGGATTTAAGTGTTTTAGAACTTAGGGAGTTGTTGAAAAGAATATTAGAAAAGAGTAGGAATGAAGAAGAAATTCCAGGTGAAGTTTTTTGTTTGGATTTAGAGTCATTAACAAGAGAAGAACTTGAAGGTTTAATAAATGCTCTTATTAAAAATGATGAAATTTAACTAAATTTGGTTAACAATAAATTAGGGCTCATTTCCCTATTTTATATGTTAAATAAAAGGGGATAATCCCCGTACTCATTTTATGGAGTACATGGAGTTTTTGGTTGCGTGTATTTCGTAAAATGGAAACAAGTTTATATTTTTTGTCGCAGAAAGGAGTTGAAAGGTTCTTGCTAATTATTAGTAGGGAACCGAGATGATTATGGCAGAGTATTTATCTCCGGGAGTCTATGTTGAGGAATTTGATAGTGGTCCTACCCCCATGCAAGGTGTGGGTACAAGTACAGCAGGTTTTGTTGGTGTTGCAGAAAAAGGTCCTTCGTCAGGTGCGCCTGTGTTAATAACAGGTCCTGCGGATTTTACACGAAAATTTGGTGGCTACTTACACGAAAGTGATTTTGGTGATTACAGATTTTTAGCTCATGCAGTTAACCATTTCTTTATTAACGGTGGTTCAAGAGCGTTTGTTATACGTGTTGCACCTAAGGATGCCGAAATAGCTAAAGCCCATCACCTTAAGGGAAAAGAAGGTATTGTAGATATTGAAGCTAAAGACGCCGGAACTTGGGGAAATTCAGTAATTGTAACTTTTTCTCCTTCAGATGGTAGTAAGAGCCAGATACTTGAAGATTTAGGCGACGCAAGATATCGTTTGAAAAGTGCTGTAGGATTTACCGTTGGAGATGTAGTTTCCGTTACCGGTACCAATAAAGAGCAATTTAGAATAGTTAAAAATGTAACTGGAAATTTAGTTACTTTTGACAAAAAATTCGACGGCAACGTTGTGGATGACGGATTGTTACCAAAGATACTTCTCAATACATGTGAAATGGATGCTGTCGTAGAATTTAACGGAGAAGTGGAAAAGTATAATGGAGTTACTTTCAATGTTTCTTCGCCTTCATTCATAGAAAAAGCTATGTCAAAATCTGAAATAGTAAATCTTACTTCAAAACCATGTGAAAGCGCAGTAGATCCTATGGATGTTATAAGACAAGTATTTGGCGGAAAAGGCGATGAAATTAAAGTTTCACTTTCCGGAGGAACGACTGGTACAGCTGCTGCGTTGACTGATGATGATTTTGTCGGAAAAGATGAAGGACCTGGTTCTAGAAGCGGTATACAAGCTTTTCTTGACAATACTGAAGTTAATATTATGGCTGTTCCCGGTGTAGTCAGTCCGAATGTACAGCTTTCGCTCGTTGCACATTGTGAAAAATTAGCAAGTAGGTTTGCAGTTCTAGATATGCCAATGGCTTCTAAAACAGTATCAGATATCATAAAACATAGAGATATAGTAGATAGTGATTATTGTGCTATGTATCATCCGTGGTTACAGGTATTTGATCCTCTTGATAAGAAAGACACATTTATTCCGCCCTCAGGTTCTATGATGGGTATTTATGCAAGAAGTGACAATCAAAGAGGTGTTCATAAAGCTCCTGCAAACGAGGTTGTTGCAAATTGTACGGGTCTTTTCGTAAATTACAATGTTACAGAGCAAGATCTTTTGAATCCCAAAGGCGTAAACTTGATAAGGAAATTCCCGGGAGCGGGTATCAGAGTTTGGGGTGCAAGAACAGCTTCTTCCAAGCCATTGTGGAAATATATAAACGTTAGACGTCTTTTCATTTATCTGGAAGAATCTATTAAAGCAAATACTAACTGGGTTGTATTTGAACCTAACGAAATAGGGCTTTGGAACAGAGTAAAGAGAACAATAGAATTGTTCTTAGAAGGTGTCTGGAGAACGGGAGCGCTCGTAGGTTCTTCACCGTCAGAAGCATTTTTCGTTGATATAGGCCCAAATACTATGACTAAAGATGATATAGACAACGGTAGGTTAATATGTGTTATCGGAGTAGCTCCGGTTAAACCAGCAGAGTTTGTAATCTTTAGAATTACTCAAAAAACAGGAGAATAGTTTGTAATATTTTTGAAAAAGAAGGAGAATGATTTTTAATGGCAGCAGGAAATGATTCAAATGCAACTACCGGAATACAAGAGTTAGGTAGTGAAGTATTGTCTACTAGAGGGGCCATAACCGATGGTTTGGCATCTCCTATAAGAGGATTCAGGTTTACTGCGGAATTTGAAGGATTAGGAACTTCGTCTTTTAAAGAAGTGCAAGGTTTTTCATCGAGCGTTGATGAAAGTACCTACAGAGAAGGTGGATTCGGTTACCTTACTTCCCGTAAGTTACCTGGTCTTGTAACTTATGGTGATATAACCCTTACAAAAGGTATGTATAAAAACCCAATTCTTTATAATTTCTTCAACGATTATCTTGAAGGAAGTAACTTTACGCCTGTTAATGCAGTTATTACAGTTTATGATAACGCAGGTACACCAACTGCAAGTTGGACAGTAATAAATGCTTGGCCTAAAGAATACAATGCGACAGACTTGAGTGCTGATAGCTCAGATGTTCTTATTGAAACTTTAGTTTTAGCTAATGAAGGAATTAAAAGAGACGTATCAGTGGGTTAATTTAATTATTTTAGTGATTTTGTAATTTATTTTCTCTCCTTGCATTATTAAAATGTGGGGAGAGAGGTACTTAAAATTAAAGAAAGAGTGATTTTTAATGTCAGTTTCCTTTGAAACTCAAGTAGAATTTGAACTTCCTAGAGGTTATGTGGATAGTAATGGAGAAGTTCACAAGCATGGTGTTATGAGGTTAGCTAATGCAGCCGATGAGATTATTCCTTTAAATGATCAAAGGGTAAAAATGAATCCGGGGTATTTGAGTATTTTGTTGTTGGAAAGAGTTATTACACAGTTGGGAACATTAAATAAAGTTGATGCTCGGGTAATTGAGAGCTTATTTACGGCCGATATGGCGTACTTGCAAGATTTGTATCAAAAAATCAATGCGGTTGAACCTCCAAAGGTTACGGTTATCTGCCCTAAATGTGCTCATGAATTCAGGTATGAACTGCCTTTTTTCGGGGAAGCCTAAAAAGTTATCCAAATGAAGTATTGTACGAAGAGATAGCTTTTTTGGCTTACTATTTCCATTGGTCTCGTCAAGAAATTATACTTTTGCCACATAGAGAAAGAGTTAGATTTTGTAAAGAGGCCTCTAAGATAAATAAAAAGATGAATGCAGAATCCAATAAAATGAAAACTAATTTGTTTGACATTGATGTATAGGGTATTTTTAAATTGTGAGGTGGAGACATGTATTATACCGGTGATGGATTAGATGAGAGTAATTATTTAGATTATTGGTCAACTTTTTGGTCAGATTTTCGAAAATCTCATTCTTGTGGTATGTGCGGAAATCACAAAGATCGTCTTCCTATTGTAAATGTTTCTGCCAAGGATGATCTTACTTGTTCATTTAATTTTATAGTTACTTTAAATCAGTATACATTTGGATTTGCGAGTGTTTCAGGTATTTCAATGGAACGAGAAGTTAATTTCATTCAAGAAGGAGGGGTAAACGATCATCAGTTGATGGTTGGATGCCCTCAGGGCTCCGGAGGATATAAACTTGATTTTTCTCGTGGACTTATGTTACGTGAACCTTCCTCTACGTTTAATATTGCTGATGCTATTGCTGCGTCAACTATCGGAAATAGTATAGCAAGGAAAACTGCGCTTATAGCTTTAACTGCGGGAAGTCCTCAGCAAACTTTAGAAAAAGGTCCTGCTATTGGGACTATACATGTTTATAACAGAGAGAATAAATTAAAAGCCATCTATTCTTTCTTATCGTTAGGTATGACAAGTTGGAGTGGAGGGGATTTATCTGCTGATGGAACAGGGTTTTTGATAGAAAGTATTTCTATTGTTCATACAGGTTTAACTCGTGTCCCTCTTACTTTCAATAGTGTTCCATACGTGCCACAAAAGCCTGATCATGAATCTCAGGCGTTACGAGAACAGTTTTTGAAAAAGATCAAAGAAGACGAACTTAAAATAGCCCAGTATAGAAAAGAAGCTAAAAAAAGAGCACTTGAAGAGGAACTTGAAAAAAATAAACAGAGGGCTGAAAAAATAAAAAAAGAAAAAGAGGCTAAAAAAGAAGCATTTTTGGAAGAACTTAAAAAACGTAAACAGAGAGCTGAAAAAATAAAAGAAGAGATTAAAAAAAGAATGGAGGAAGAAGCTGAAAAACGTAAAGAAGCAGATAAAAAACGCGAAGAGAAGCGTGAAGCAGAGAGAAAACGGTTTGAAGAAGAGGAACGGAAACGAGAAGAAGAAAATAAGAGAAAGATTGAAGAAAGCAAACAAAAAGCCAAAGAACACATGGACGAAATTAAGGAAAAGGCGAAGAAGGATAAAGAGAAACGCGAAAAAGCATTTGAAGAATTTAAGGAAAAGCTTGCGAAAGAAGCTGAAAGACGTAAAGAAGCAGATAAAGAACGCGAAGAGAAGCGTGAAGAAGAAAGAAAACTAAATGAAGAAAGGGAAGAGAAACAAAAAGAAGAGAATAAGAAAAAGATTGAAGAAAGCAAACAAAAAGCTCAAGAACACATGGATGAAATTAAGGAAAGAGCGAAAGAAGATAAGGAAAAACGTGAAAAATCAATTGAAGAATCGAAAGAGAAACGTGAACAAAAAGCTAAAGAGGTGGCAAAAGAGCGTGAAGAAAGAAGCAAAGAAATAGCAAAGAAAAATGAAGAAAAAATTCAGGCAGAAAAGGACAGAAGAAATTTAAAGTAAAAGATAATTCTTAATTTTACGATTCTGGATCGGATTAGGCATTGCTTAGAAAAAGATTTTTGCTCAAAATTATTTTCAAATGATAAGACAGAAGATTTTTTTGCAGCATAGTGTAAGAGGGTGAGTTGATTCAATGGAAGAAAACACAATTGAAGAGCTTGAAAGACTTTTACGTGAGTCTGAAGAGGAGATGAAAGAATATGAAAAAAAGATTGAAGAGATTGACTCTCAAATAAACGATATAAATCATGATATTTTGAAATCAGGGGATGATCTCATAAGCGAGTCCTCTGCAAAGATTCTTACTAGAGAGCAAATGGAAAATATTGAAAATGAGCGTAAAAGAGAACTTGAAGAGCAGAGGCAGGAAGAGATAAGGAATGTCGAAACAAACACCGAAAGGGAATTTATCAAAGCGGAATCTATAAGAAAAAGTGCTGAAATCGGTTCTGATGATGATAAAAAAAGTGCCGAAAAATCTGCTTTTGAAATAGAAATGTCCGCTCTTGAGAAGGAGTTTAATATACGAACGTATATATACCAGTCGTTGTCCGGTTCTCTGGAAAGTGCTTTGTCCAAAAAAATATCTGATGAAGTCAAGTTAGCAAAGTGTAAAAATGCATGGAACAAAGAGAAAAATCGTCCTGAAAAAGATGAAAGTCTATATGAAAAAGTTATCGAATTTCAAATTCAAAAAAATGATTCATCAGCTTTGTATAGCAAGCTTTTAAAGGATTTTAACGAAGCTGAAGTTAAACTTTCTAAAGTTAGATTGCGTTTAGATGAATATACTAAAAAAAATATATTTTAGGCGGTGGGTAAGTGGAGAACAACAGTTCAAATAATAAAGACAAAATGGCTTTATTAAATATACAATCTCCTGATAAATTACTTACACTCAAAAGAAACAATAGTTTTTGCGACAAATTTTTTCGAAAAAACAACATAGCAACTGTTGTTGGAGATTTTAATGATTTTAATGAATCTCGAGAACTTGTTTATGATTTATCGAGAGTAAATGGCTTCGAGTCGGAAGCATTTAACAAAATAATTGACTTGTTAATGCAGCTTCGTGCAACTGATAAAGATCAGAGTATACTTGTTCATAACAATACGATTCTTCGTGAACAGATACTTAATCAGTTAAAAAATGAAGTTTTAAGAGTCGGACATAAGCTTACAAATAATCAAATAAAGAATTTAGAAGTTATATCCAGTAATACTTTTGATGAAAAAACTCTCGCACAAATGTTAAAGTCACTTATCGAGAGTTCAAAAAAAAAATTAGAAGGTAAGCAAGAAAATGTAGATGGCGTAAATACCAGAAATGTACTTCGTTATTCTACACTACAAAGAACCAGCAAAGACTACTTAACGATTCTAAATAAAACCAAATACTACGAAAATGTTGTAGATAGAGTTCTAAAAAACGTCTACCACGACCATTTGATCTATCGTAATGAAGAACCTGAAAGTAGTCAAGTTCATCCAGAAGAGACAGCTAAAAAAGAGCATGTCAAAATTCATAAATATTTAAAAGAATCAGATAATAAGAAAACTAATATTAGTGATATTGAAATTTTGGAGGAAGCTTCAAAATATTATGAAAACAATATTATTAATAAGAGCATTCTGCCGAAAATTATAAAGCTTCAATCAAAGATATCCGAATTTAATATTTTAACAAAAGTCGGTTCGTTTGTTGAAGATGTAATTAAGGAATCAGTTCCTAAGATATTGGTTTCAAAAACAGAACTTATCAATAAAATAGTAGATAAGAGTGAAATCAAAGAACTTCGTGAAAATATAGTTGAACACCAGCAACAATATGTAAATGACAAAACGTATTATGATAGAAATATTAGCAGAGTATATAATGAAGTAAGGAAATTTTACAACTCTAAAAATATTTCAAAGAATATCGTAGATGTTTTAAAAACGACTAAGATAAAAAATCTTAATCTTGAAGAAAATATAAAGAAAAATGTAATAAAAATTGCAACCAGGAAAGATATTCTTAATCGGTTTAAAAATGTTTATGAACGCAATACCCAAAAAGAGTCGGATAATCATGTCATTAATAGAGTTGAGCTGGTAAATAGGTATAAACAGCAAGAACTTAGCAATGAAGATGTAGAAACAATAAAGGATGTTACAAATCTTCGTAAATCCGGACTTACAATTAATAAAACTTTTTCTGAAAATGTACGTCAGAATAATATTTTGGAGGAAAGCCTTCGTTTACGTAAGAAAAAGTTAAAGCGTATACATAAAAGCTTTGACAAAATTACTGATATTTTTGAAGAGGAAAAAGTTCATAAAAACTCATCAATTGATTTTGATGTAATAAAGAGGAAGTATCTTACTCGAAATAATGTAGAAGATTATTTTTACAAATATAGAAATATTTATCGTAATAAAGTTGATAACAACCTTATTTTACGCAGTGACCGCAAAACGTATGAATTTATCCAAAAAGAAATAAATGATAAAGTAACTGAACTGAATGAAAAACAAGTAAAGGAAAAAATAAGCAAAGTATTAAATAAGGAAATTTTAAATGTTGTAAAAAGAGAGATTAAACCAAGTGTAGTCACTGAGTATAATACGATTACAGGTCAGCCGGAGGTAAGAGCCTTTGATTTGTATAAATATTCTCCTGTGTACAGACGTGAAAAGATATTTGAAAAGGGTGAATTTAAAAGTGCAGTTTTAAAAAATATTACTAGAGTATTGTCTCCCTATATAGTCAGAAACAAAGAGATAAAGGTAAATACAGAAAATATTTATAGGGATTACAAGAAGAATTTTGTTGATAGGTATGTAGAGAATTTTTATGACACAAAGAAAGAGTATTTGTCTGATTCCAAGTATGGGATTGATAAAAAATCTTTTTATAATCATTTCGAAAATGATTACATGGTTTATAAAGAAAAATATGTACCGGAGTCAAATGTAAAGAAAGATAAAATTCAAAGAAAACCAAATTTAAAACACACGCAAAGAGTTGACAAAAGTGATGGAAGTATTGATAAACCTATTACTATAGACACTAAATCAATAGAAAAAAATATACTTGCAAAAACTTTAAGCAAAAAAGATGTAATGAATATGATACAATCGTGTATAGAAAATATCAACGTAGACTCTATATCTAATGAAGTTGTAGGAAGAGTAGAGAGAAAGTTGATGATGGATAGGCGCAGAAGAGGATTTTTTTAAAAATTATTTGAGAAGGATTGCTTAATATTATGAGTTTATTAGGAAATTTGGGTAGTAAAAATCTTGATAATATAGCCAAAGAATATGGCGATGGAAATAGTCCTTTTATAGATATAAAAATAAGCGGTAAAAAATGGGATTCAAAGCGATTTTTACCATCAAAAGCCAATGTTAACACTTCAATTTGGGGAGAAGCGGGAACTTGTTCAGTAGAAATAGTTGACTCATTCGACAATTCAGCTAAATCTAAGTTTAGCTCAGATTTTAATTTTGAAGATTTGAAAATAGGTAAAAAATTAGAGGTTTTTTTGGGAGGTACCCGAAACAATCATGCTGAAGCGGATATAGTATTTGAAGGATACATTTATGCGTACGACATCAATATTTCAAATGAAAGAACTACTATTGTTATTCAAGGAATGGATGCTAAGATGTGGATGATGTCAAACCGTAAATCAAGGAAAATAATAAGTGCTAAAACCAGTACGGATGCTGTTAGCACAATTTGTAGAGAAGATTATTCTTCTCAAATATCAATTGAAAAAATAAAAGTGGATAATGAAATAACAATTACTGACAGTTCTATCATTTATCAAGGAAATGAAAGTGATTATGCGTATATCTGTCGTATAGCTAAGACAATAGGTGCGCTATTTTTTATTGACCGAGGGGATCTTTATTTTATAAACCCTCTTAAACTTAAGGCTATTAAACTGACGATCAGTGCTTTATCCAAAAATGTAATAAGTTTAACAGGGACTATGGATATAGGAGGAACTCCAAAATCTATAAAGTTCGTTGCAATCGATAAAAAAGATTTTAAAAAGAGGAAAGAAATAAATGTGAAAAAACCCGAAAAGATGGGGACTGGAACACAAGCATCTTCAGCTGTAAAGAATACATCCAACGGGAATATAATCGAAATACAAGATATAGATATAGCAAATGCTACAAAAAATGCGAAATCACTTGCACAAGCGTTGATGACTATTATGGGACTTAATTTTTTTAAAGTAATTATAGAAATTGCTGGAGATCCTAAAACAAAGTTAGGGACCGGTGTCGAATTAGTGGATATAGGTGAACCTTTTAAAAGCGGTGATTATATTGTTACGGGCATTGAACACATTGTAGACAGTTCTAAATATGTTACTAAGTTAACTTTAAATACTACTACTGTAAAAATGAAGAACTAGTTTTTTGTCATTTTAAATTTTTTGAAAGGGAAAATGTTATGGAATACGGCGGAAATATGTATATGAACCACAGCGAGCCTGTTGGTATTATGGGACTTAAAAGAGCAGTTGTAATGGATTTGAATGATCCTCAAAAGCTCAATAGAGTAAAATTAAAGTTTGTTGATGAAAATATTGAAAGCGTTTATGCCCCAGTAATTTCATCTACAGCTGGTAATAAAGTTAAAACAGTTTTTATTCCTTCAAAAGACGATGAGGTATTAGTCGGATTTTTAGATGGCAAAATTAGCGAGCCTGTTATAATAGGTAGTTTATATAATTCTAAAAATAAAGCTCCTCTGAGTATAAATTCGGCAAGAAATGAGACAATGGTAACAGAATTGTCAACAGATATACGAATAACAACAACTGTTAGTAAAAATAATTCAAGTATTGAAATAAAAAACAATAAAGGAAATACAATAACTTTAAAAAGCGGCGCCGAGCAACAACTTTTGATAAAAAGCGGTAATAACATTATATTTAATTTAGATTTGGCAAAAGGAATTTGTAGTATTAAAGCTTTGAATAAAATTGATTTAAATGTTGGAGATTTGTCAAAGATTTGCATAGACAAAGATAGTATAGATATAAAGTCCCAACGTATTGGAATAGATTCAGCTTCTAATGTTAATATTAAAGCAAATGCAGCTACGAAAATTGAGGGTGCAGTTGTTGGTATTAATGGTAGTACAAAAGTAGATGTTAAAGCTGGTGGTCCGACTAGCATATCAGGAGCTTTAGTAAATCTAAATTAGTTTTTGAAAGGAGTGTATTAGAATGCCAGTTATAAAAGGATGGAAGTTCCCCATACAAGTGGATGAAGTTACCGGAAAAATAAAAACAGTTGAAGATAATGAAAATGTAAAACAATCTGTAAGAGTTATATTAGAAACGCAGAAGCATGAGCGCAAAATTTATCCAATTTTCGGAACGGATTTAAGATCATATATGTTTGATTTTGTTACTCCCAATTTTATATCAGGTCTAAAAAAAGAAATAACAGCTTCGCTTGAAACATGGGAATCTCATATAGATGATTTAAATGTTGCTGTAAAAGCTTCTTCAGGCCCTATTTCGAAAGTAGAAGTTGCCATTGATTATATAACTGATATTGAACCTGTTCAGGAGCGGGTTAAAAAGAATTTAAATCCCAATCAGCTGTAATTTAGACGGTGGAATTTTCTTTAGAAGGGAAGTGAGTTGAGCCGGTTATTTTTCAAATTTAAAATTTTAAGTAAATTTTTTATATGGATGACGGCTCGTGAATATGAGTAATATACCTAAGCTTGATGGCAGAGACTTTAATGATTTGATGAGTGAAGTAAAACATTTATCGAAACATTATACTCCTGAGTGGAATTTTGATGAAAAAAGTTCTGACTTCGGAGTTGTTTTTGCTAAAGTGTTTTGCCGTATGATGGAAAGTACTATCAGCCTTTACAACAAGGCATCATATAATTATTATCTGTCTTTCTTAAATATTTTAGGTACAAAACTGCGTGCGGCATCACCGGCAAGCGGTATGGTTGTTGTGAAAGTTTCACCCGGCTCAGAAGGGGCGTATATAGAAAAAGGAACAGCGTTGTATACCGAAGTTGAAACCGAAGATGGTACCGTTGTTTATGAAACACTGGACTCACTCACTGCCGTGGGTTCTTCGGTAAAATCAATATATTTTACTGAACCTAAATCTGATTTTATAGGTTGTGCATATGGCCTTGATGAAGATGAGGATGAAAAAGAAGATAATAATAAAATCATTCCGTTTAGGATATTTGACAATTTATATTCGAAAAATTTACAGTACCACGAAATTTATTTTTATGATGATGTTATATTTGATATGTCTAGTACGGATTTAACTTTTTTGTTTTACAATAATCTTTCTGCTAAGAGTCAAAAAGTTTTGCCTGATATTTTTTCTGATAGTGAAAATGTAACATGGCAATATTATGACGGCAAAAAGTGGACTGATATAGAATCTGTGCAAAAAGTTGATAATGGAGTGAGGATTAAATTCCAAGATAAATCCATGATGACTACTGTTATGGATAAATCTTCAAGGTTTATCAAATGTATTTTTAAAAGGATACCTGAAGGTGGTATATCGGTTACGGGAATAAATTACAAATCGCTATCAATTCCACTTTCTCCAGACGTGCTTTTTATGGATGATACTGAACTTTCTGACACGGACTTTTTCCCTTTTGGCGAACAGTATGATATGTATAATATGTTCTCTATTAAATGTAATGAAGCTTTTACAAAAAAAGGTTCAATAATAGAAATTTCTGCCGATATTCAGTTTGTCAAGATCAAAATTGATTTTCACAATCCCGGTATAAAGTATAAATCTGTTATGACTGAAATGGACTTTGCTGATATTGAACCTGATAATGTACAGATAGAAAAGGTTATTTGGGAATATTGGAATGGTTCCGGATGGGCAAAGTTAAAGTTGGAATCTTCGGAAGAGAGCTTTTTCAAGGTAAATGAGAAAAAAGAAGAGAAACGAAAAATAAGGTTTAAATGTCCGGAAGATATTGAAAGTGTATCGGTAGGTTCTAGTGAAGGTTATTTTATAAGAGTGAGAATATCAAAAATGAGGAATCAGTTTGATTTTTACGCAAACTATATTACTCCATACCTAAGCAATATGAAAATAAATTATCAGTACGAGGGAGATGGACATGAAGTAAAAGATGTACTTGTCCGATCCGATTTGAGAGAGTACAAGTGTAATATTGCAAATTCCGGTATAACAAATATAGTTCAAAAATTTATATGTGATTACCCTGCAATGTATATTAATTTAGATAATCCGCTTATTCAGGGCATGATACGTATGTTTATAGACATAGAAGATGGAATACATAGATTTAATCCATCACTTAAATGGGAGTATTTAGCAGACGACAATAAAGGAGGTCAAGAATGGAAGCATATAGATGTAATGGATGGAACTGATGATTTTTCTCACAGTGAATGTGTTACATTTATAGGAAAAAATGATTTTAAAAAAGCTACTTTGTTTGGAAAGACTGGATATTTTTTGAGAATAATTAACCCTGATATGAAATATTCAAATACCGATAATATTTCCGGAAGACCTGTTATCAGCGATATTAAAATAAATGCCGTAAGAGTTACTCAAAAAGATACACGTAATCCTCAGTACTTTTCAATTGGACAAGATGAAGAAAACAAACTTTGCCAACTCGCTTCTTCCAATGTATTAGATGTAAAAGTTTGGGTAGATGAATTTGAAAAAGTATCTACTAAAGAATTAGAAATGTTGCTTAAACAGCCTCGTGACTCTGTTGACCCTGAGTATGACGAAGAGGGAAATTTAGAAAGTTTGTGGGTAAAATGGAGTCCTGTTCCTAATTTGGTTACATGTGGTATGAACGATAGAGTTTATGAGATTGATTATCCTAAGGGAGAGATAATTTTTGGTGATGGAAAAAATGGTAAAATACCTCCTGAACAATACAATGAAAGCATAAAAATAGAGTATGCTGTGTGTAATGGCAGTAAAGGAAATATAGATGCCAATCAAATAAGAGATTTTGTTGATTCAATCATTGATGTTGAGTCTGTATCTAATCCCAACCCCATTATGGGCGGAGTTGATATGGAAACAGTAGACAACGCTGCCAGAAGAATGTTTGGACAAGTTTCCGGAGGAAATAGATTAGTATCACTGGATGATTTTGAAGAGTCCATTTGTTTTAATGATCGCAACATATATAAAGTCAAATGTTTATCTCACGTTGATGAAAATAGCAAGCCTTCAATCGGGATCACATCAATCGCTGTTTTACCTAGAGAATTTATGCAAGGATATGATAAGTTTCAGGGTATAAAAAATAAAATATGGGATTTTATTGATGAAAAAGCACCTGCTACGGTTTCCTGTTCTTCACGGTTGAGAATATTTGAAGTAAGCTATATTGAAACATCTGTTGAAATAAATGTCGTTATAGATGACTTTAATTCTTACCAGAGTGTTTATAATGCCATAGAATCTCGATTGAAGAAATTTTTAAATCCGGTTAAAGGCAATTTTTCAGGTCATGGATGGAATATAGGAGAATTTCCGAGAAAAGAGTTTATCTATAACTATGTAAAAACTGTGCAAAACATAAAATGGATAAAGAGTATAAACATATTTACGAAATGTATAACTCCTACCGGTAAAAAAGAAATTGATTCCGAAGAAATAAAAAAATTACATTTTATTGTTCCGATTTACGGAGAACCGAAGATAAATATTTCAGTTAATTAGAAAGTGGGTGAATTTAAATGATAGAGCTTCAAAATCTTAATAATCGTTCTCTTGAAGATATTTTGGACGAGGCTAAAAAACAGATAATGTACATCAGTACAGAGTGGACGGATTACCAGGAAGCAGACCCTGGAATAACTTTGATAGAACTTTTTGCATGGTTAAAGCATGTTCAACATGAATATTTAAGCAGAATGTCTGAAGGAGTCAGAAGAAAGTTTTTAGACTTGCTTGACGTTGTGATGTACAAAAATCGTGGTTCGGAAGCATTAGTGGAAGTTTCCGGAATAGAAAAAAATGTAAAAGTTCCGGCTCGTACGCAGTGGAGATTTGGTAATGTGACATTTGAAAATTTAAATCATCATACTTTAATTAATTCCAAGATTATCAGTGTAAATTTTGAAAACCCGGAATTTCCGTCTCAAACAGAGTATTATAAATTTGATAAAAGCAGAATATTTTATATTTTCGGTAAGGATATAGATCGAAAGAATGATAAAAATGCAATCAGATGTTTCACAATGAACTTTGACTCAGCTCTTCCTAGCAATTCTGAAATTAATTTATATTTTTCTGTATATGTCAGTCATGATCTGAACCGTAATCCTATTAGTAACTCAGATAAGTTTGAGAAGATGGCAGATGTAAAGTGGGAATATTATGGAGTACAAGACGGAATTACCGGATGGCATCAGAGTGACATTGTAAGGGACGATACTTTTAATTTTCTGTTTTCGGGCATAGTGAAGATGAAATTTAAAGGTGAAATGATTCCTATTAATGAAGAATATAAAATAAGATCTACTCTAGTTTATGACGAATATGATTTTCCTCCAAGAATAGATGGAATTTTTACCAATGTTTTCAAAGTTTGTCAAAATTTTACCAAATGTGAAAATGTAGTTATTAAAAAATCTGATATCAAAGTGGATAGAACTTTTGATTTATTTAATAATGTCGCCATTTATGGAAAGAGCCATGTTTATTATAAAAAGCACGGAGGTTGGATTGAAACCGATTTAGCAGTACTTAAGTCAGATATTGAAAATGGAGTTCTTACAGTAGATGTGGATAACATTTGGGATAAGCTGAAAGCGTTTGGCCACGACGATGAAGTTCTTATGGTAATTTCATGTGATGAGAGCATTAAAGACAATTTGTGTCTTGGAAGCGGAACCGGAATGTCCGGTCAGAGTGTAAAGATAAATGCTAAAGACATATTAGATCGTGATTTTGAGATTATGATAAGTGAAAAAGTTGAAGGCGAAGAAGTTTTCTATAAATGGAAGTCTGTAGATGATTTCTTTTCTTCAGGAAAATATGACAGACATTTCGTAGTCGATAAAAATAACGGCTTACTTGCGTTTGGAGACCATGAACACGGTATGGCTCCACGAATTGGAGTTCAAAATATAAGATTGTGTTCTCTAAGATACACTATGGGTGAAAATTCCAATACAAAGGAAGGAATGATCTCATCAGTAGTTTCTAAAAACAAAAATTTACAAAATGCAAAAATCAAGCAAATAACTCCTGCTTCCGGGGGTAGGGATTCAGAAACTCTAGAACATGCAGAATCTAGAGCGGCAGATTTGTTTAGCCGTCCCGGAAGAGCGGTTACTAAAAAAGATTACGAGGATATAGTCAAGAAAACACCGGGACTGATGTTCAGTAATGTAAAAGTTTTGCCTAATTATATGCCGGGAGAAGATATTCAAACTCAAAATTGTGTTACAATTGCTGTTAGATGGAATAGAAAAGTTGGTCTTACTTTGCCTAAAAGCTTTGAAAAAAACATAATGAATCAAATAGATAAATATAGACTTTTAAATACAAAAGTAAAAATAGTAAGCCCTGTATATATAGGATTAGTGATAAGCGGTGAGATAGTCGTGGATTCTTCTTACAGAGAAAATGAGCAATTTATTGAGAAAGAAGTTAAAAGATTTGTCAAAGGAATGAATAAGGAACTAGGTCAGACTCTCCATTTCGGAGATCTTTTCGGAATGATTGACAGATTAAAATATGTTTCTTATCTTGATAAGCTCAGAATAACCCCTCTTGGCGTCAATGCCGAAAAAACAGCTTCAGAAGACATAGTTATTCCCCCGAACGGAGTTTATTATGTTAAGAAAATAGATTTCAACTATATAAAGAGTTCGGAGATTTACAGGAATTAAAGGAGGGATTTAAATGGCTTCGGGAGCAAAAAGTTTTATACTTAATCGCAAATCGGATTGGTTGTCAGGTGGAACCGGTAGAAATATAGAATTTAAAAATGATATGTTAGTTTCTCAAAGCAAAAGTGGTGAAAACGGAATCTATATTTCAGGTGCATTTGACAGTATGCAAAATGGTACTATATGGCATAGAATGCGTTTGGATATTGATTCCCCTCCGGGTTCTGTTTTCAAGATTAGAATATATGCCTCTGATTTATCTGAAATTATTGTGGCAGTTCCGGGAGTGCAAGGAAAATCTCGAGTAAATTTTAATGAATTTATCGCTGATGATAAAATAGATATAAGTCGCAAAATAGATGTATTTGGAGAAATAAATGCTGTAGTGCACGAAGATGCCGATGATATTATTTTAAGAAATTTGAAAGGGAGATATTTGTGGTTTTGTTTGGAACTTATTAATTACAATAAAGAAAGTATTAAAATACGTTCACTCAAAATAGAGTTTCCACAAGTTTCATTCGTTGATTATTTACCGGAAATTTACCGTGCTGATGAGGATAGAAATTCCTTTACAGAGCGTTTTGTGAGTATATTTCAGTCCATATATGTTGATTTGGAAGACAAAATAGATTACACTCCGGTAATGTTTGATGTAGAAAAAACAAATAAAGATTTCTTAAGTTGGATTGGAGATTGGCTTTCTATAAAAAATGCTTCCGTTTGGGAAGAAAAAAAATTGAGGAAGTTGATAAGACAAGCAGTAAAGATTTATAAAATTAAGGGAACTAAGAAAGCTGTTGCTAAAATTGTACAAGAATATACAGGCACAGATCCTATAATTGTAGAACAATTTGACGTTAAGGAAAATATGTATTATGATAAGCAAAAAGAGGTGGTTGAAAATTTATTTGGAGATAATGGATATGTATTCACAGTTATGGTTCCTGAGGCATGTGTTAAAGATTCCGAAAATTATATAGAACTTCTCAGAGTTATAAATAGTGTAAAGCCGGTAGATTCTATATGTAACCTTGTTGCTTTGAGTGATCAAATGTATCTTGACAATCATTGTTACATGGGAATAAATTCTTTTATAACTAAAAATGAACAACTGGTTTTAAATAAGCAACATCGTGAAGTGAATAATTTAATAATTTCTGATTTGGATTTTCAAAATTAAAAATAAAGAATTAATGTAAGGAAAAGAGGGACTAACATGGATAATAAACAATATTATTCTTGTGACAGAAACAACTACTTTTTTGGAAAACTTATGACGGTTAGAGATTTTGAAAGCGAACAAACCTATATGAATTCTAAACGTCGTCTAGGTAACAAAATGTTAAACGGAACCGGAATAGTTTCTGGGTTGGATGTCATTTTGGTGGATAACAAAACATTTTCTTTGGAACCCGGAATGGCTCTTGATTATATGGGAAGAGAGGTAGTTGTTTCGGAACCATATGTTAGAAGACTCAATGTAATAAAAGGATTTGAAGAGAACAAAGACAAGGGAATCCTCTATTTATGTATGAAATATAAAGAGGAGCTCAAAGAGACTACATTTTCAGTTGCAGGTTCCGGAAAATCAAATGGCGTGAGTGAAGAGTACAACAGGGTATCGGAAGGATATGAACTTTTCCTTACAGCGGAAAAACCAAAAGAAGAGGATCTTAAACTCAATTACTTAGTTAATCAACGTGTAGAAGTATATAACAAAGACGGAATAAAAATAAGTGTTGAAACAAGTAGGTATGTAAATCCGGGAAAATGCATTAAAGTTTCAGTATTGTTTGAAAAAGAAAATGTTGAAGCACCGGTAAGTTATTCTTTTGATATGAGTGGAGAATTTTTCAAAAATGTTTCCGGAGAAGAAAATGTATCTGTAAATTATCAAGAAACCGAAATAACAACGTATAAAAATTTAAAGAAAAATTATTATCTCTATTGCGATGCTTCAGATGATGCAATTACTAATATAAAAATTCCTAAAAAATCATTTGAATTGAAAATTGGAAAAGACGAAATGAGTCTTCCTGAAGATATATCAATACCTGTGTCAGTAAAAACCACTTCCATAAGAGACATAGTTGTAAATGAGTATTACTCAAAGAGCTTTACTGACATAATAGAAAATGTTGATAATAAATTTATTTACCTTGCTAAATTCCATATTGTTACCAATCAACTCACTTACTTCATAGAAAGCTTTGAAAAACACCCATTTAATCAATATTTGTACAGTAATGAATTGATAAGTTTGCTTCAAGAGATTGACGATACAAACGAAAAAGCTCCTGCGGTCAGTAGTACGGAAATCAAAAAAACAGAGGTTTCTCCAGAAGTAGTAGAACTTCCTCAACCAAAAATTGATAATATTGTCACCGGTGTCGAGAGAATTAATCTTGGATTTAATCCAAAAGTGGGAAAAGCTTACTATTCTTACGAGTTTGTTCATGGTTTAGGAGAAGGAAATGTAGCTGTTGTTACGGCTATAGATAATAAAGCAAATTATCTTACTGATGATAAAGGTTTACTTATTTTCGGAGATAAAGATGTATTTTCCAAGGAGGAAATTATGATATCTGCTCCTAATGTAAAAATAGCAGCTATCGTAAATTCTGAAAAGGGAACAGTTCGTTTAGGAGTAAGATTAAAGGAAAAAACTACGGCACAGGCTGTAGATATAAGATGGTGGGCATACAAACCTGTTGAAATAAAAGAAGAGGAAGAAGATTTGGTAATAGATGAAAATGTAAAAGTAGTCATTACTCCAAACACCACACGTGTAAAACCGCTTGAAAGTGTTCGTTTCGAAGCCCATATAGACGGAGCTATTAGCCAAGAAGTAAGGTGGGAGATGGCAGAACCTAATACCGGAACAATAGATAATAACGGTTTGTACACAGCTCCTTCAAAAGAAGGTGTTTATGAAGTTAAAGCTTATAGCGTTAAATTTGAAAATAAATCTGATTCCGCATATGTAGTTGTAAGTTCAACAGATTAATTTATAGTTATAAAATGCTCTCTGAAAGGAAGATAATCATTTATGAAAAAAATGTCCGGATTGGCCGTGTTTGGAATTTCTATTTTAGCTGTTATTTTAATAGCTACTGCCTGGGGAATTGGCACTTACAATGGAATTGTAGGTCTCAAAGAAAACGTTGACAACCAATCATCAAATATAAGTACTCAACTTCAACGTAGATCAGATCTCATTCCTAATTTAGTCAGTACTGTTAAGGGATATACTTCTCATGAATCTGAAGTTTTAGGTGAGATTTCAAGTTCTCGAGCAAAACTTGCAGGAGCTCAATCAATGTCTGAAAAGGCTGAAGCTGATTCCGAGCTTTCAAGCGCTTTGAGTAGATTATTGGTAGTTGTAGAGAATTATCCCGACCTTAAAGCTGACACTCAGTTCACCACTCTTACCGATGAACTTTCGGGAACTGAAAATCGTATAGCAGTTTCGCGTAGAGATTATAATGCAGCTGTAAAAGAATATAATCAAAAAATAAAAATTTTTCCCGCAAATATAATATCGGGAATGTGTGGATTTACTTCAGCTGACTATTTTGAAGCAAGTGCAGAGAGTTCAAAAGTTCCCACGGTTACATTTAACTAATTATTTATTATTAAATTACAATTTTAGGAGTGAGCTGAGTGAAAGTTAATAAGCGTATTTTTAATGTTCTGTTAATCGGTTGCGGTTTGATTTTTCTCAGCTTAATTTCAGTTGTAAATGCCGTCATTCCGCAGCATACCGAAAGTTTTTATACAAATGATTTTGCAGAAGTTATATCTTCGGAAAATGAAAATTATATTTTTGAAAACAGTAAAGCCCTTGCCGATAAAACAACTGCTCAAGTGGTTGTCGCGACTGTTAAATCTCTTGATGACAGAGATATTAATGATTATGCTACTGATATGTTTCGACAGTGGGGAATAGGAGATAAAGAAAAAAATAATGGACTTTTAATTCTCCTTGCTCCTAATGAACGTAAAGTAAGAGTAGAAGTTGGATATGGACTCGAGGGAAAAATAAACGACTCAAAAGCAGGAAGGCTTATGGATGAGTATGCTGTACCGTGTTTTAAAAATGACGATTGGGATGGTGGTATAACTGCTCTGTATTCAGCTATTGTATCTGAAGTTTATTCCGAGTACGGTTTAGAAATGCCTGAAAGCGTTTCAGATAAAGTTTCGGCTTATAACGAAACTCGAGAAGATAGTCATATGGGAACTGTCGTGGGAATTATTATAGTGGCTGTTGTCATACTTTTTGGAGGTATACTACCTTTTGTAAATACGAAAAAACATCCTTTTGATAATGACAATGACCACGATGATTGGAATGACTCAGGAGGATTCGGTGGCGGATTTGGAGGATTTGATTCCGGAGGAGAAAGTTTTGGTGGATTCGGAGGAAGTTCCGGTGGGGGTGGAGCTTCTAGAGGATTTTAAAAACAATTGAATATATTTTAAGAAAAGTGTCCATAATTCCTTATGAAAGGAAATGGAGGCTTTTTTTATGAAGAATATTTGGAGAAAATCTCTTATGTGTGGTTTTGTGATATCTGTATTGTGTTCATTTATTAATTTTTCCGGGAAATGTGATAGTATAAGCAGTAAAGTTTTTAGATTACATATAATTGCTAATTCTGATAGTATTGAAGACCAATCTTTAAAATTGAGAGTAAGAGATAGAATACTTAAAGACTATGGATTTGAAATGTCCAAGTCTGAGAATTTATATGAAGCTGAGATTTTAGCAGAAGACAATCTTGAAAATATAAAAATTTCGGCTGAGGATGAATTATTGAAATGTGGTTGCAAATATCCTGTAAATGTTGAAGTCGTGAATATGCATTTTAACACAAGGATATACGAAAATATAACTTTACCTGCTGGAAATTATGATGCTTTGAGAATAACAATAGGAGATGCAAAAGGGAAAAATTGGTGGTGTGTTATGTTCCCACCGATGTGTCTTCCTGTTGCGCAAAGCGAAGAAGAGATTAGTAGTAATGAAAGTGAAATAAGTGAGGTTTTGGATAATTCTGAATTTCAAATTGTAACAAATTTCGGAAATTATCAAATAGAGTTTAAATTGAGAGAACTGTTTTCAGAGTTAAATGATTTTTTAAATAATGAAATTTATTTTCCCCTAAAAAAATATTTTTCCGTTTCAGATAATTTTAAATATGAACCTGCTATAAGTTTGGGCAGAGAGACGTTTTAAAGAAAATTGTAATATAAAATAAATAAAATATAATTAAATTTCAGAAAAATATATTGACAAAATATAAAAACGTTGTATAATCTAAAATGTGTTACTTTAAAAAATTTTAATTTAAAAGGATAGGTGATTTTTATGGCTACAGATTTCGGAGAAAAATATGGTATAAAAGATTATGATAAGAAGTTGAAGGATCAAAACAATGCCATATTGAATGCGATAAAAAATGAGTCGCTTGATAACAAAAGTGTTGAGAATGCAGTGAAATATTTTATAAGTGATATGAAAGAGAGTTTTGACAAAGGCAAACTAACAAAGTATTTAAAATCGTACCTGGAGGACTTTTTTAAGGATCAAGGGAGCTGTAGTTGTGTCCTCAAATCAAGTACAGGTCATATGTATTTTAGACGCTCTTATGGGAATGCTGTCAATATGGGGAACAACATTGATAAAGCTGTGGGTTACAATATACCTGGTAACAATCTTTTTTCTAGTACCTCATTAGTAATAGATTTTCTTGAATTTAATTCAGAGTGTGCATTACTGGCTGAAGGATTGGGAAAAGATATAAGTCTTTTTAAGTCAAATAAAGACACCGTAAATTGTTTTCTGAATGATGCTTTACGCGGAGCTATAAAACTGGTAAGTGTTGATAATTTATGGGGGCCGGTAAATAAAGAAATGTTAGAAGATATGTTAAACGATGAAAAAATATATAAAGAATATATGTCGCAGTTTAAATTATTCACAGAAGTAGAATAAAATAATTTCGTTTTATAAAAACCACGCTTTTTAGCGTGGCTAATTTTATGTTTAAATATATTTTTACTCACTTACAAGATTAATTAAATGAGCAACACCTGGAATGGTTTCTCCTTGCTGTGAAGATGTAGGGGACATAAGTGCTCCTGTGGCCATAAATAATATATTTTTCCATTTTTTTGCTCTAAGATTTCTTAAAATTAAAGAACATAATACTGATGCTGAACATCCACATCCGGAACCACCTGCGTGAACGTCTTGAACTTCTTTTTGATATATCATTAAACCACAGTCATTGTAATTTTCTCCTATATGGAATCCATCTTTGAGCATTAATTCTTTAAATAAGTTTGATCCTACCTCTCCTAAATCTCCGGTAAAAATCATGTCGTATTCGCTGGGATGAGTCTTTGTGTCCTCAAAGAATGACTGCATAGTTTTTGCAGCAGCTGGAGCCATAGCTGCGCCCATATTATTTGCATCTTTTATGCCTAAATCTACTATTTTGCCGACTGTTGCATGTTTTATTTTAATTCCGGGATTATTTTGATGTTCTAAAACAATTGCTCCGGAACCTGTTACTGTCCATTGTGCGGTAGGAGTTCTTTGTCCTCCGTAATTAAGTGGAAATCTAAATTGTCTTTCTGAAGAGCAAAAATGAGAAGATGTTACTGCAACTGAATAATTGGCTATACCGGCTTCGATTGTTGTTGCAGCGAGGAAAAGTGTTTGAGCCATTGTAGAGCAGGCACCAAATTGCCCTAAAAAAGGTATTCCGAGCTCTCTGAGACCGAACGCCGATGACATGCATTGATTTAGAAGGTCTCCTGCGAAAATATAGTTTATATCTTGAGTTTTAAGGCTTGCTTTTTCAAGTGCAAGATTGACAGATTCAGCTTGAAGTCTGCTTTCAGCTTTTTCCCAAGAAGATTCTTCTAAAGTGGTGTCTTCGAATATTTTGTCAAATTGGTTTCCAAGAGGTCCTTGTGCTTCTTTTTTTCCGCATACCGATGCAAAACTTTTTACACATGGGTTGTTTTCCATTAATACGGTGTTTTTTCCTATTCTTTTACCCATTAATATTACTCCTTTATGATTTGAAAGATTTAAAAAGTTATCTTTTATATTATTTGATTTTATTTTTATTTTATTATAGATTTTAATCTTCAAAACCATTTTGTGAGTTTATTATTTTTAGCAAAAAGTTATCCCCCGACTATATTGTCAGGGGTATTATAAAAGGTGCTTATTTAACTGTTAATCCATGAAACCTTTCTGCAAATACTCTATAATTGTTTTTATCATTTTTAAAACCTTCTACCACAAGGATAGGAAATACAATTTTTTTGAAATAAGAAGCATAGCCTTCTTTAACCAAGACTTCATAATATGCATCCGCACATATTTCCGGATCGACTCCGAAAGCTCCGCATCCTAAAGCCCCGAGAACTAGAGTATCTACTTTGTTTTTAATAGCCATAGCAACAGTTAATTTTATACGATTAATCATCATCGCTCTTACTCTTTGAGGGTCATTTTTTAACTCATTCTCACGTCTCAAATCAGGAGCTGCTACTGTTAAAATGTCAACAATCAATTTTGGTTGTCCCTTAGGAATAAGTCTATCACCTGGCAAAGATGTGTCCTCTTTCAATTGTACGACACCTTTGGTGTAAATTCCTCTATCTCCTCCAAGGGAATTTTTTTCAACGTTTCTAACTTTTTGATTAACACTGTAGAATGGAGTCCATAATTTTTCCAAATGAGCATATAATGTGCTTACACGGCATAAACTCTCCTCTTGTGCTCTACATCCACGTTTAACTCCACCACCGGGTTTATAGTAATTAGCAAAGTTTAATACTGCAATCCTATCATTACTGCGTATAAACCCACAATCTATTAGACGTCTAACTACTGCAAAAGAACGACCTGATTCTACAACGAATTCACATTTATTTCCGCCTTTATTTGATCTGTGTAAATCTATGATTGTGT
>CAKUZC010000002.1 GCA_934718145.1 uncultured Eubacteriales bacterium
CAGCAACAATGGCCACAGCAACAACAACAATGGCCACAGCAACAACAACAATGGCCACAGCAGCAGCAGCAACAATGGCCACAGCAGCAGCAACAATGGCCACAGCAACAGCAGCAACAATGGCCACAGCAACAACAACAATGGCCACAGCAACAGCAGCAACAATGGCCTCAGCAACAGCAACAACAATGGCCTCAGCAACAACAGCAACAATGGCCACAGCAGCAGCAACAATGGCCTCAGCAACAGCAACAATGGCCACAGCAACAGCAACAGCAACAATGGCCACAGCAGCAACAGCAACAATGGCCACAGCAGCAGCAACAACAATGGTCTCAGCAACAGCAACAACAATGGCAACAACAGCAAGAGACGCAAAAAATGCAAGAACAAATAAAGCAAATGAAAGAAGAAATGTTACAACTAAATCCATATTTGAATCGGGATGTTGTTGACGGACAGCTTAAGGGATGTAGTGGACTGCAGCAGCAAATGGAAATGATACAAGGCGAGATGCAGAGAATACAACAAGCGCAGGATAATGAAATTCGAGGTATGACAAATGATTTGAATCAGGCAAAACAGTATGAGCAACAGTGTGTTAATCAAATAGGAAATAATAAAAAACGATTAGCAATTATAAAGGACGAAAAACTTAAGCTAATAACAATGGGAAATCAACTACAATTACAAGTAGCTCAAATACGGAATAGTTATAATCCTTATAACCAGTTTTGGGCTAATGGTGAGATAAATAGACTAACCCAAGAATATAGTGCACGAGTTAATCAATTCAATGGTTATCAACAAGAAGAACAAACTTTAAATGCACAAAATACGCAACTTGAAGCTCAAGTTAAAGCTCAAGTTGAAAATATTGGAAAAAAGGGGGTGGATAGGATGAACTATATTCATAGAATCAAAAAAATAAAAGGTGATTTTAAAAAGGTTTTTTGGGGTAAAACAAAACTGAAAAAAGCAGAAATACCACCAGATCATATTTCATCCATAGAAGAATATGGAGAACGGATAGAATTTTTGAGAGAAAGAAGTTCGATGCTCGCTGAGTTACCAAATGGTTCGCCTTCTAAATCTACTGAAGAAGTAAACGATGTGCATTCAATTGGAGAGACTTTAAAAGGTATGTTTTCGAAACCGAATTTGCTTAAAGATAAAGCTTATAGAGGCGTAGCATTTTCATTTTTTAAACAACTTTTTGTTTATGGAAATAACTGCAAGGATGTTAAAAAAGTGCGAATAAACACAGTTAATGATATTATCTATAATCCCAAGGCTCCTGGTGAGGAGATACCTACTCTTAAGGAAGAGGTTTTGGAGCCATTGCTAGAAGGTGTAAAAGGCCCGGAAACTGTAAAATCAATAGACTTAGCAATAAGAACACAATCCGCTGAAACTAAAAGTGCGCGTGGAAATTTTAACGTGTGGAGTGCAATTGAATCCGTAGCTGCAAACCCTAAATTAGGATTTGTTAATTACGATCCAGACACCGGACGAGGTTATGTTCCTGGACAAGATGTTATAGAAGTATATAACAAACTTTTGGCAAAAGATATAAGCAAAGAAAAAGTACATCATATGGTAATGGTAGCAAGTCAGGCAAATGGATTAGAGTCTACCAGTACAAATCTTTCAACACTAGGGGGATATTTAAATGATGGGACACAAGGACCTACTTCTTGTATGCAAAGTATTAAAGGAATGATAAGACGTAGTTTGGATCATCAACAAGGTAAGTTAAAAGACAAAGACACAGCAAAACCGCTGATAGATCTTCTTATCTCTAAAAGTTTAATTGTACCATTAATATCAGAATCTAAGAAAGATATAGGAGTATGGGCACCAATCGATAGCTATAGGAATAAAGAAATATCAATTAATGTAAACTGTTATCCAATGAACGGAAAGGCTTATCCAATTATTGAACGTACAAGATTCACCAATGGTGTATATCCTTTTTACAAAAACGGATACATTCAACCCAATAGTTTTACCATAGAAGGGCGGAAAATTTTAAGTAATTTAATGGGAGAATTACAAAATTCGTATATGTCTCAAGAATGTGAAACTGATGAAGGTGAACAAAAGCATACACAAAACTTCGCAGCCGCAATATCTTACCAAGATTTTTATGGAGATCGTCCACCGCTTATAGATGGGATGGAGGCTAAATTACCAGAGGACCAGAAGAAAGCGGCGTATGCAGAGAAGAATATTATGAACTTTAGGTGGATTTACCCTCAATACAACAATATAATAAAACATGCAATAATAAAATCTGTTGAATTACCTGTAGATAACTTAATAATGGTACATTTAACGAAAATTGGACAAGGTGCCTTTGGTAACCCTCGAGGAATACCAACACTGGCAATGGCTGCGGCTATATTGGAAAATAAAGAAAAATTAAGAGGTAGTAATATCGTGATTCAAAAGGAATGGCCACCTCAAAAAGACTATGAAGATGCAAAAGTGTGTCTTGATCAAATATTTGGAATGCCGAATATTTCTGAAGTGGCATCGTCTTATTTAGGTATTCAATGCTATAATGCAATAAAATCTATTAAAGAATCACCAGGAAATTTCAATTTTATATTTAACGAGCGTACAGTTCGTATACCAGAAAGTTTATCTTGAACACAGTAAAACCAGCCGTCTTGAGATGGCTGGCATTTTTATGCTCTTATAGGTTTTTTATACCACGTCTTTTAGATGCGGTTATGATTTGTTTTAAATTTGTAATCAAATATTTTTATCTATTTCACTGATATTTAAAAATTTATACTTCTTAAAAAACGGCTGAATAGAATCCAAAATAGCTTTTGCTCCACCTGTGATGTAACTCTCTACATACAATACAATTACAGGGTCATGTATGCTTTTTCTGACAAGAGCCCAGCCTTTTTGATGTTTAGAATTAAACCTAATCCTAACTCCCTCAATATTTTCTTTATCAAGCTCAAAAAGTTTGTTGGAATTAGCGTAATTTTTTAAATCAGACAAAAGATTTTGAATATCGTAATCAGTGCCACTGAATGGAATCCTTAAATTGATGCTTTCTTTGGCGTCAATAAGGTCTTTTATTATACTTTGTAAATTTTCACCGCGTTTTTTACGCTCAACCAATTCAATTATTACTTTAACAGCCAGAAAAGCTCCATCGTCCAAAAAGTTATTTTCCTTAAATGCCGCATGTCCCGAAGATTCTATAGCAAGTAAACAATTTGACCCTTCATTATCGATTTTTTTAGCCAAACTTATGACATTGTTGTAGCCTCTTTTATATCTGAAAGAAAATCCCTTACATTTTTCTATAAATAATTTTAAATAATCAGACGTCATTGAATCGGTCACTATTACTCCACCTGGATTATTTTTCAGTGCTATATATGATGACAATGCAATAAATTTATTTTTGGAAATCTTTTGTCCATCAGAATCTACAAAAGCAACTCTGTCAACATCAGTATCAAATATTATGCCCAAATCTGCTGAAGATTCAACAACAGCTTTTGAAATACAGTTCATAGCTTCTGTATTTTCCGGATTGGGAATATGATTAGGAAAATTTCCGTCCGGATCTAAAAAAATACTTCCTTTAATGTTTGCTCCCAATGGTTTGAGTACTTCTTTTGCAAAAAATCCTCCAACACCGTTGCCTGCATCTACAACTATTTTGAGCCCTTTAAGTGGTGGAGTATCATCACGAGATTTCAACTCTTTTTTTACAATTTCGCAAAGTCCGTTTGTGTAATAACTCATCAAATCAATTTGACGCACACTTCCTAATTTTTTAGATTGCAAAATTGGTTCATTTTCGGCTAACTTCAAAATTTCGGTAATATCAGAACTTGAAACTCCACCTTCTGCAGTAAAAAATTTAAATCCGTTTCTGTTAAAAGGATGATGACTTGCGGTAATTTGTATAGCTGCAGTGCAAGACAAAAGCGATATAGATTTGTACATAGCCGGAGTCGATGACAATGAACAATCATAAACAGTAACTCCAACAGAACGTAAAGTGTTTATCAGTACATTTTTTATTCTAAATGATGAAAGTCTACAATCGTGCCCTACGGATATACTTAAATCCGAAAAGGAAATTTCATTCTTTTCTGAAATCCATCGGACAAATGCACAACAAATTTTTTCTATTACTTCATTTGTAAGATTTATATCTTCTCCTTCAACTCCTTCAAGAGCTATTCCTCTTATGTCCGAACCACTTTTGAGCTGACTTATAAGACTGTTATTCATATTAAAAACCCGTCCTTATCCGAGATATTTTATAGTAATTGTAGCACATAATTTAATGAAGTTCAATTTATAATTTGATATATTTTATTTAAAAAAATCAAAAAAAGTATTTACATTTACAGTGGAATGTATATAATTATAATTGTATTGGTTTAATTGATGCTATTTTTACGCATATAGTACAAAAAAATAATGGAAAGATAGGTGAGAGAATGGGTAAGACTGAGGATATAATAGAAAAATTGGACGAGGTTATGAATGAAATAGAAATGGTTGAATTTAAATCTAAAAGGAAAAATTTTAAATGGATAACACATCAAGTAAAATACGATAATTTTCAAGATTTATGTACAAAATACAATAGAAAAGTTTTGAGTTATCGTAGAAAATACGAAAAATATGTAAGAGAATACAAAAGTGTGTATGAGGCGCTCAAAAAAATGGAAAACGATGAATTTAATAAAGAAATGGATAGTCCCGAGGTATTTTTAACATCTGAAATTCAGAAAGAACTAAATTCTTTTAGAAAAATTAAAGTAAAGCTTAAAAAGCAATTGGATGACATTTCGAAGGAATTAGGCCAATGTTCTCGATTTGACCTCAAATCAAAATTAAAGGTAAGAGTTGCAATAAGCAAAGCTACAAGAGCTTTAAATGAATTTAAGTATGCTCGGAAAAATATAAAAACCGAACTGAAAGAGAAATCTATAGTTACTTCCGACACTTTTCTTCATAGTATTTTTAACTATAAGGAAGGTAAAGAAGATAAAAAGGATAAAAAGGATAAAAAGGATAAAAAGGGTAAAGAGGATAAAGAGCCTGATTGTACCGGAATTGTGGGGAGTTTGTATACCGTTCAAAAATACTTAAATAAGTACAAAGATAATGAAGATTGGAAAGAAACTGACTCTAAATCTGTTGCACGCATGAATGCGCTTTTGACGAGTAGTTCAAAGTCTTATGTAAAATCGACATGGGCATTCGCGTACGGAATTGATCTAGTGAATAAATTTAAGGCGGATGAACTTAAAAATGACAGTACTGCTAAAGCTAGTGTTGAGACTATGAAAGAGTCATTAGATTCGTTAAAATCTAAAATGGATGACTTTATTAAAGATTCTTTAAATAATGTTTTGAAAATTAAAACTTGCAGTGGAATTGAAATGTATACTTATGATTTGGAAAACGATTTTAATAGTAAAAAAACTTCCTGGATAGATAAATTTGGAAAGGTATTTGAAGAATCACCAAATTTAGAAACATTCATAGACATATATTTTCAAAGCAGATCTCCTTTGATGTTTAAATCAGGACAACAGGAGGACGATGTTATGGGACTTATGGCTGCGTGGTCCTTATCAATAGGTATAACGAGTTTACTTCCTATTGCACTGACTGTATTATCTCTTTCTTTAGGAGCGGCGGCGGTAGGAATTATTCTTTTAACAGTGGGAATTGCTATGTTATCAGCAGCTATATTAATTAATATGAAGGCTTCGTCATATTTGGGAAAAGATAGTCTCAAAGCCTTTACGAATGCACGAGAAGAACTTTCTAAACCTCAAAATGAAACCTCCAAAGCTACGAAAGATGAAAAGAAAGATGAAAAAATTAGCCAAGAGAAGGATAAAAAAGTTACTAAAGATGAACCGGAAAAGAAGAAAACCGGTGGTATAAGGAAATTTATTAATCATTTTAAAAAAGATGAAAAAGTTAAAGAGGACGACAAAGAGCCAAAAGAAGGCGGAAGAGTGCATCGTCTTGTTAAACATTTTGAAAGAAACAAGAAAATTATAAAAAAAGGAGATGCTTAAAATGACAAAAAGTAACGGAACAGACAATACGAAGGCGAAAGTCAAACATAAGAAAGCGAAAATCAAACCTGAAGAGGCAAAAATCGAACTTAAGAAGGAAGAAATTAGACAAAAGATTTCTGCTTTAGCATTAGAGAAATATGAAAATGGTATTCTTTTAACAGAACCGAAATCAAGAATATTACCTCACCCGAATTATAAGAAAAAATATCAAGCATTTGAAAAGTTATATAGTTCGGAAGATGGTGCTCTAAATAAATTAAAAGAACATAAAGATGAAATAATTAGTAAATTAAACGGTAAAATATTAGATGACGCAGAACTGAGTGAATTTCTTAGTCATTTGACAAAATTAAAGACTGCTATAAATTTTTTTAGAAACTACAATGATAACGCTAAATTTAAAAAATTGAATTCACCGAAAATAATTGAAGATCACACAAAAAATTGTGATGAATGTAAAACATTTTTACAGGAATTAATAAGATAATTGCTTAAGGAATAAATCATTTGATGGTTTGAGCTTTACCACTCGAATTTGTGTTGTTTGTATTTCACGTTCATAGCACATGGTTTTTGTACTACACTTTACGGTAGTTCCGGTGGGCTAAAACGTAATCAAGGAAAGGAGCTGATTAGAATGGCAAAAGCTGGAGACATAGAAAAAAATTTGGAATGTAAAGGTGATATTCTTGAAATCAAAAATATAGGGGCTTTAGGAAAATTTGACATTTCATGTAATATAGAAGATTTAAAAGGAATTAAAAAAAACATTAGCGGTCTCAAAAGTACAATACATGGAAAAAAGTTTGCAACGTTTAAAAAATTGGTTGATGATTGTATTGGAAAATCCGAAGGTTATGAAACTGATATATTACCATATATTAAGGGCGAAAAAGGTCATACTTTACGAGAATATTTTAAAAAATTAAAAGGTATGGAAGGAACCGATGAAAGCAAAATAAGTGATCCCGAGCTTTTTCTTAACTTACAGATCCAGAAAGAAATTAATCGTTTTAGAAAAATTAAAGATTCACTTACTAAAAGATTAGACGGTTTAAGAAATGATTTAGGCAAAGTAAGATCTTTTGATATAATTAAAAGATTAAAAAAAATGGATGTAATAGGTTCTATAAACGATGCAGAAAAAGCTCTTGAAAATTTTCAAGGTGCACGAAAAAGTATAAAATTAAGAGCAAGAAAAAATATGGAAAATGGAGTAGTTACTTACAGCACTTTTGTGCACAGTATATTTAATTATAAAAATGTGGGTAAGGATATATATCGTACAGGTATGGTTGGAAGCCTTTTTGATGTAACCAAATATATAGAACGTATAGCAGGCAACTCAATTACTGCAGAGTATTATATGAAGAACATTGACAAGAAAGAAATGATAAAGATGCAGGAACTTTTAAATGGTTCAAAATCTTATGAAAGCTCCAAAAAAGCGTTTCTTACTGGTATAAACTTGTGTAATAAATTATTTAAAAACGCTACTAGTACTAAGTCTATTAAGCCTGAAATTATGATCCAAGCTATTAAAGACGTAAAGAATGAAATAAATACGGCTTGGCTTGAACAATTAAAAGTGCTAAAAGAAGCAACGACTACTGTAAGAGTTGAAAAATCAGTTGACAAAATGAGAGGAGAGATTGAAAGTTTAGTAGATCGAGTGGTGGGAAATCATATTGAAAAATTTGGTGTTAAAAAAGAAGGAAAATCACCGTTGGAAGAACAGTTAAAAACATTTACAGAGATATACTATCAAAGCAAATCTCTGGTAATATTTAAACAATCGGAAAGATTTGATGCTATTGCGTCTATGTGGACAAAGGTTTGGATAGGTGTATACTGTATTACTCAGGGCATAGGCTTTATGGTAGTATTTCCTCCTTTGGGGTTATTTCTTATAGGATTTGGAACAGGGCTTTTAATTAACGCCGTTATATCAATGTTTGATAAAAGTGAGTTTGAAAGTAATGAAGCGTTATTTTCAAGAATAGAACAAGAGATGGAATCAGAAGAAGAAAAAGAAAAACTAAAAGCAAATACGCCACCAAAACCATCATCAAGACCGCGGGCAAATTCAGTAGCAACCCCACCAAGGCCGCGGGCAAATTCAGTAGCAACCCCACCAAAATTACCACCAAGACCGCCGGCACAACCACCAGCACAACAAAAACCAACTCCACCAGTGACTCCGCAAGCAGAAACTCAAACAGAAAAAAAACCTTGGTATAAACGTTTAAAAGACAAAATGTCACGAAAAGGTAAAAAAACTAAAAAACAGTAAATTATACTTAATTTGGAACCGCAGTAAATGCGGTTCTTTATAATGTTTTTTCAAAACTATTACATAATACTTTTCTTTGGAGGGATGATAATCACCTGTCCTACCCTTAAATTTCCGTTTCGCAGTTTATTTGCTCTCATTATATCAATGTATTTATTGCCATTGTCGTAATGCTTTTGAGCTATTTTCCAGAGAGTATCACCCTCCTGAACTGTATAATAAGAAGGATTATTTTGTGGCTCTGACGGTATTTTTAGCACTTGACCGGGATAAATCATGTCACTTGATAATCTGTTAATTTTCATTATTTCTTCATATCTGGGACCATAACCTAGAAATCGTTCTGAAATTTTCCACAAAGTATCACCTTGAACTACGCGATATAAAATTGTATCGGAAGCTAAATTTTGAGGAATTCGTAAAGTTTGACCTGCAAAAATTATAGGTCTGGTAAGATTATTAAGTTCCATTAATCTTCTGTATTGTTCGGGATCTCCAAAAATCTTTTTTGCAATACTTCTGAGTGTATCTCCTTTTTCAACTGTATAAAAACTAGGTTCCAAGAAATCTGGTTCCAGATTGTTGTTTTCTGAAATATTTTCTGATATTCTTTTGAACCCTTCTTGTTTAATTATCTCTGGATAGTTTACAAAAGATATATCTAAATTTGCATTGCCAGCTATTCCGGGAACACTTCCTCTTTGGGAATTTTGCCAAATAGTAACATTTTTTCTGAAATTAGGAGCATTGGCGCCTTCCGGTAAAGGATCTCCGAGCCATAAATCGAATCCTGTCATACGATTTAGATCTATAAAGTTGTTAATCATATCAATTGTAGCGTACAAAATCGGATAATAACCATTTTCTTTTATTACACTTAAAAATGCGACTATTATATTTGAAAAAAAATCTTTTCCTTTGCGTATATCGAATTCACTTTCTATTTTTAATGCTAGGGGATAAGTTAAATTGTAATTTTTGACAGTATTTAAAAAATAATTGGCTTCATCCACCGCTTCTTTTACGCTTTGAGCACCGGATTGATGATAAACTCCTGCATGAATTTTTGTTTTGGAAATTTCTTTCATATTTTTGTCGAATTGACTGTCGATCCCGGACAAATCATAAGTTGATCTGACCATAGCAAAATCAATACCGTTTTTATCCACCTTTTCCCAATTTATGTTACCTTGAAGTTCCGAAACATCTACTCCATTATATTCCATTTAAATCACCCTTTATAAAGTATTTGTAAAAACTTAATTACTTCCCTTTTTTGGATTAATTCTTAACAAAATACTGTGTGTACTTACAAAAAAATTCAAAAATCTCACAATTGTTTTTTTGCTGTTGACATACACATTACTAAATGTTATGCTATGACATGTAGGAAATATTCAATTGCTGGTGTAGCTCAGTTGGTAGAGCAATTGATTTGTAATCAATAGGTCGGGGGTTCAAGTCCCTTCACCAGCTCCAGTAGTTCTATTTATGGGAGATTTCCCGAGCGGTCAAAGGGGGCAGACTGTAAATCTGTTGCGTTTCGCTTCGGTGGTTCGAATCCACCATCTCCCACCATTTTATAACTTCCGTCAGTTAGTATGATGGGAGTTTTTTATTGTATTTTAACTAAAAAATTACAGAAATCTTATTTTAATAATTTCCTACTACGACATAAAATTAAAACTCAGATAAAACGACACTTTTTCAAATATATATTGAGATTCAACTTATTAAAAGAAGAGGTGTTATTTATGTCATATAAAATTGTTATGTAAGAAGATAATTCAGGAATCATATTGTATTTATACTCTATTATAAATTAAAAGATTATTATAAAATTATAATTTATAGAAATAATTTTAAAAAATATTATATTTTTTGTTGAAAAACGCCTTAATATATGATATATTATGTATATTATATAAAATTAATAGGGGTGAGTGATATGATTTGTTATAAAATTGAAGAAAGTTTTGAAGAGTGTAAATCTTGCGAAGGGTATACCGGAGACACTGTTGTAGTGGTTTCTGATAAAGAATTAAAAGAAATAGAAGGTTTAATAGGATTGGGTAAGGATAGTATACCAAACTATAAAAATGCTCAGTGTTGTCGAGCTAAAGTTCACCCTTCGTTGATTTCAGCTTGTTTTTCTGCTGTGAGTAAGGATAAAAAAATGACTAGAAGCAACTTTGGATTTATAATTCAAAAAAACAGTGTAATTTTTATAGATGATAATGATTTTGTGAAATCGATTGTAAAAAAGATGAAAAAGAATAAGTTCCATGGAGAAGCTAAAATCGGAAGATTTTTATATGATTTTTTGGAAACAATTATTGAGTCTGACCTAAGATATCTTGAAGAAATGGGAGACAGGTTAATGAAAATGGAGTCTGCTTTGATCAGAGGAATATTGAAAGATTTCAGTAGACTGATGGCAAGCTTTAAAAAAGAGATGTTAATGTTTTATAGATATTATACTCAGCTTATTGATCTTGGGGATGAGCTTGTCGAAAATGAAAATGGATTTTTTTCAGAAGATGAAATTGAATTGTTTGAAAAATATGTCAGAAGAGCAGAGAGGCTTCGTGAAGAAACTCAGTTCTTGCGGGAAACTTCAAACCAGCTTCGAGACGTATACAGCTCACAGCTCGATGCTAAGCAAAATAAGATAATGAAAGTGCTCACTGTTGTTACGACTATATTTATGCCGCTTTCTACTTCAGCAGCTTGGTACGGTATGAATTTCTACGATATGCCGGAATTGACATGGAAGTGGGGATATGAAACATTTATTTTGGGGAATATATTAGCCATAATATGGATTTGGTGGTACTTTAAGAAGAAAAAAATTTTTTAGAGATTAATTAGGAGTATGGTGATTATCATACTCTCTACTTTTTATTATCTTATTTTAATAGAGCGTTAAAAAATAATTGATATTAGGTGAAATTAATGATAAAATACATTTATAGACCAGAGTTAACTAAATTATCAGGAGAGTGAATTATTATTATGAGTAAGTCAGAAATTTTGAATAAAGTTTTGGCGATGAGTTTAGCTGTGATGAGTTTTGTACCGGTAGTAGGAGCAGTAAAGAGCGATGATGAAAGTTCTCAACCACCTAAAAAAGTTCCTAAAGTATCATATATGCCCGTGAGAAGTGAAGAAGAAAAAGCTAAATGGAACAGACTTTTTACATTGTTGCGTGTTGGCGCATTGTGTGGCCAAAAAAGAGTTAGGAAATATGTAAGAGATAATTCCAAAGCAAATCCCAGTATTAGAGCCTTAAGGTATTTATTCAAAGTATTAAGAAGAAGAGAAAAATTTGATGGTGCACGTTTTAGAGAAAGTGTTAACATTTTGTGTGCTGATTTGGTAAATGAAAATAAAGAGTATAATGATAAAAATATAGAAGCATTAACTTCTAAGTGCTTTCTTAAGTTAAAAGGAGAATCTTCTATCGCCGATAAGATTATTGAAAAAGGCGAACTTTTTAGCAAAGATGGTTTTACTATTTACTGTAAGGAGAATATTTTTTATGGGTATTCTTTAAAAGATTTTGAGGAGGTTCGTAGCCGTGACGGCAAAGAATATGAACTTACTGCTTTTGAGATCCCGGGTTGTGATGTCGAAACATTTGAAAATGACGAAGAAGAAGACTATCGCATATTTATTAAACAAGATAACGAAGAATGGTGCAGATACTCAAATGGCAAAATGGAACCGCTAAGTATGGAAAATTTTAACGAGTTCTTTGTTAAACATAAATTTTACGGAGATATCAGATTAGTTTATAGTGTAAAATAAGATTGTAAAAGATTTTACCCCGGCTTTTTGCCGGGGGCTTATTATTTCAAATTGTTGACTAAGCAAAATATTTATTTTTTTTAATTTGAGATTTTTTTTTGAATTTTAATATCATAAGGAGAATAAAAGAAAAAATTGAAACTATAATAGCCAGTATTTGAGAAATCTTTATTGAAGTGCCGGGTATTAAAAGACTGTCTGTACGCAATTGTTCAATCAATGACCTCAAGATTCCATAAAGCGTTGTGTAGAGCAAAAATATTTCTCCTTTTTTTGTACCGTGCTTTAGACTTCTTAAGTGTAAAATTAAAAATATAAATAAACAACCAATGGATTCATATAAGAAACACGGATGTACGGTTATAAAATTTGTATTTTCACTTGACATTCCCCAAGGAAGATAAGTAATTGTTCCAAACGCTTCTTGGTTTACAAAATTTCCCCAGCGCCCGATTGTTTGTCCTATGGCAACTCCAGGAGACATCAAATCAAGTACGGAGATAAATTGCTTTTTTTTAATTTTTGACACAAACCACAAAGCAATAATTCCACCTATTATCGCTCCATAGATTGCAATACCTCCTTCTGAAATCATGAAAATTTTGTCGGGATGTTCTTTATAAAAATCACCTGGATAAAATAAAACATAATAAATTCTTGCGAATACTATCCCTGTTAATGAAGAAGAAAGTACGAAATCAGAGAGATCAGAATGAGAAATATGATATTTACTAGCATGTTTTCCGGTATACAAATACGCAATTAAAAAGCCCAGAGCAATAATTATTCCATACCAATGTATGCATAAACCATTTAAATTCAACGCTATGGGGGATATTCTTAAAAATATTCCCAATCTTGGAAAGTTTACATTGTAAATTATGCTATTATTCATTTTTTGGCTTAGCTATGGATATAGCTGAAAACTCACTATTTAATTTTGAATCAAGTGCTTGATTTGCTTTACTGATATTTGCATTTTGTAAGATATCTATATACTCAAAAATATCTTTTCCCGAAAGAGAAAAGTCCAGGGTAAGATTAGCAATACCGGAAACGCTATTGAATACTGATAAGCTCTGTCCGTAAACAGATTTTTTAATTCTTTGGAACAATTCTTCATCAATACCGTTACTTTTTATTTTTTGAACATGTTTTTTTATTATTTCGGCAGCTCTATAAGGATTTTTGGATTCTCCTGAAAAAATTACAGAAGAATAACCCGGACCTTCAAAATATTCATTTGAGAACGAAGATGTATTTATGAGTTCTTCTTTCATGAGTTCTTGATACATTTCGGAAGTCCTTGAGCCTACACATTGTAATATTAAATCGCTGTATACCATTTCTTCAGTTGTAGCTCTGTGATTTTCGGAAACATTTTCTTTAAAACCTATGCTAAAAATAGGGGAAACAATATCAAAAGTTTGGGTTATTTCCGGTTTCATAATTTCCTTAGGCTCTGTCGGGAAAAATCTTTCTACGTTTATTTGAGGGGAATATTTAAGCTTTTTATCTACAGACGTAAAAACAGCGTCCGGGTCAACATTTCCCACTACACAAAGGCACATATTATTGAGATTATAAAATGTATTGTAACACTCATATAAAAGTTCAGGTGTAATTTTAGATATAGATTCAACAGAACCGGCAATATCATTTCTTACCGGATGATTTTTATACAAAGCTCCCAAAAGATTAATTAAAACTTTCCAATCCGGACTGTCTTCATACATTTTTATTTCCTGACCTATTATTTCACGTTCTTTTTCTACATTTTTTTCAGTGAAATACGGTGATTGCACAAAATCAAGCAATATATTCAGAGAATCTTGAAAATTTCCTGTGCACGAAAATAAGTAAGCGGTTTTTTCAAATGAAGTATAAGCATTTGCCGAAGCTCCTGTTTTGGCGAAGAGTTCGAAAGCATCTCCTTCTTTTCCTTCAAATAATTTATGCTCAAGATAGTGCGCTATTCCGTCAGGTACAACGGTATAGCTTTCTTCTCCGAACTTTCGAAATTTATTATTTACGGATCCGAAATTCGTTCCGAGTATTGCATAACTTGAAGCATATCTCTTTTTAGGATGTACGTATATATCCAGTCCGGAAGGGTGTTTCATATAGAAATATTCTTCTCGTATAAGATTATTTTTTATCAATTTTGGTTTCATTCTTACTGATTCTCCTTTCCTGACAGTACATAGACGGTATCCAATGTTATTTTCTTAGCTGTACTTATAACTTTTTCGCGAGAAATATTGTTTATTTTTTCAATTACTTCCTCAGGTGTTTGATTTTTTTCATCGAATGTTTGTGTACCATACCATGAATTTAAAGCTCCAGCTGAATCTTTGACTTTTTCTATTGTTTGACTCAAAAATAGTTTAGTTTCGTTTAGTTCTTTGTCTGTAAAATTTCCGAGTTGAATATCCTTTATTTGTTTAAGTATTTCTTCTTTTGCTTTAGAAATATTTTTTTCTTGAACTCCGCTTTCTATGAATATAATTCCTTTTTGAGCATTATACTTTGATGAACAGTAATAACAAAGACTCAACTTTTCTCTTACGTTGACAAATAATTTTGACTGAGCCGTTCCTCCTAAAAGAGAGTTCATAACTTTTACGGATTCCACATCTTCACTTGGTTTTGCAATTTCTGTTCGGAATCCCATTACAAGTTTGCACTGAACAACATCCATTATTTCCTTTGCTTCTTTAATTTTTGAAGCTTTTTTAATAATTTTATTTTCATAAGAAAATATGTTTTCTCTTTTAATTTTAGAAAATTGACTTTTGAATTCTTCCAATATAGGTTCGTAAAATCCGGTTCCGGTCATGATTATTTCTATGTTTCCTGAGGTCAATAATCTTTGCCATGCCTCGTAAACATTATTTTCATCTGATTTTTTAACATTTTCGATACTTCCCAATGGGTCAATTCCAAATGGTTCGTCTTGACACATTATTTTTACGCATTTCTTTTTGGAATACAGTTTTTTATCACTTAGTTCAGAATCTATTTCTTCTATAAGTTGCCGTTTTTCTGTCTCCACATTATCTTTTTTAAATGCATTATCATTTACATCTGGATTAAAGATCATTTCGCATAAAAGTCGTGTAGATTCAAGAACATTGTTGGTGCCGTCAGGAATAAAACTATCGTTTATGCAATTCATAGATAGAGAAATAAGTTGACTATCTCCCATTTTTCCGACTCCCGGAGAAATTGATGTACCGTAAAGTTCTTCAAGTTTTTTGCTTATGCTCAAAAGAGAAGGATATTTTTTACATGAATGCACCAAAAGATTTGGTATAAGGGCATTTTGAGAAGCATATTTTTCGTCAAGAGAAGTAAAAATCAGAACAGATATGGTAGTTGTTTTGAATTTACTTTCAGGTATATAGGTAAAATTAATATTTTCGCCTATAATGTGCTTTTCGGCATTTTGCATATCGACCATCTCCAATTTTATTTTTTTATTTTGTTTAAATCTTTCTTTTTTTTCTTTTTTCTCTTTGGTTTAAATGTGAAAAATATTCCTAAGCATGATACAGTAATTAATAATATTCCACCGTAGAGAAGTACAGAACCGTCGTAGAGAAAATCTTTAACTTTTTCATTTGACTTTATAAAATTGAAATTGTTACTTTCTTCTTCACTTTTTTGTGGTGCAGAAGTTTTTATTATATTTGAGAAGCGACCGGCTACTACTTGCTGTGAATTTATGACAAGTATTGATAAAAAAACAACTGACAACAGGTATGATACTAATTTTTTAATATTAATCTTCAATTATTCATCTCCTCAAAGTGTTTTTCAGATAAATATTACACAATCATGAAATATATTTCAAATTATAATTTTAATAGCTTATTTGTTTAATTTGAAATTTCTTGAATATCATATTATACTACTGATGTGAATGTATCGGATTTAGTAATTTTTTTTGGAGGCATACTGTTTTGGAGTATATCAATAATCTTATATATGAAGCAATTAATTCAAGAAAAAAAGCATACACGCCCTATTCAAAATTTAAGGTAGGAGCGGCTCTTATAACTCAAGATGATAAAATATATGGTGGATTTAACATTGAATGTGCGGCATATTCTGTGTGTAACTGTGCAGAGCGTACTGCCCTTTTCAGAGCTGTTTTTGAAGGGCAAAGACAATTTAAAGCTATTGCCGTAGTAGGCGGAAAAGAATCAGAAGAAGATGCTTTTTCATCTTTTTGTCCTCCGTGTGGAGTTTGCCGTCAAATGTTAAGAGAATTTTGTAATCCCAAAGAATTTAAAATTATCCTTGCAAAAAACATCTCGGAGTACAAAATTTATACGCTTGAAGAATTACTTCCGGAGAGTTTTGGACCTGAAAATTTGTGATTAATATCGGACACTGACTAAAAAATTGATTGGGAGGAAATGATTTTGGACTTGGAACTTAAGTGCAGAGAAATACGTAAAAGCATCCTGACTGAAATAGGAACTTTAGGAGTAGGTCATATAGGTGGTTCGCTTTCGATTGTGGAACTTCTTGTCGTGCTTTACAATAAATATATGAATATAGACCCCAAAAACCCTCAAAAAGAAGGAAGAGACAGACTAATAGTTTCAAAAGGACATAGTGGTCCCGCAGTTTACGCTGTTTTGGCAGATAAGGGGTATTTTCCTAAAGAATGGCTTTTAACCCTTAATCAACCGGGTACTAATCTACCGAGTCACTGTGATATGAACAGAACTCCGGGAGTAGACATGACAACAGGTTCGCTTGGTCAAGGTTTTTCTTGTGCGGTAGGAATAGCGTTGGCATCAAAACTCAGAAATGATGGTGCGACAATTTATACTATAATTGGTGATGGAGAGTCTCAGGAAGGTCAAATTTGGGAAGCTGCGATGTTTGCTGCTCACCAAAATCTTGATAATTTTGTCGCTTTTACAGATTACAATAAATTACAACTTGATGATTCTGTGGAAAATATATGTTCTGTTGAACCTTTGGCAGATAAGTGGAAAGCATTTGGCTGGGAAGTAATTGAAGTCAAAAACGGCAACGACTGTAATCAAGTAGATGAAGCTGTTTCAAGAGCTAAAGCTTTGAAAAAACCAGTTATGGTAATACTTAATACGGTAAAAGGGTGCGGAATAGGATTTGCTGAAAGAGCCGGAGTATCTAATCACAGCATGCCTGTTACCAAGGAAATGTTCGAAGAAGGTTTAGAAGAACTCGGAGGTGAATTTTAATGGAAATGCGTCAATTGTTTGCCAGTGAACTTGAAAATGCTATGATGCAGAATGAAAATATAGTTTTGCTTAATGCTGACCTTGCAAAACCAAATGGATTTGGAGGTTTTTCAGAAAAATTTCCAAAAAGAGCAATAAATGTTGGAATAGCAGAACAAAATATGGCTTCTATGGCTGCCGGAATGAGTAGCTATGGATTTATTCCTTTCATATGTACCTTTACTCCATTTGCAACAAGAAGAATATGTGACCAAATTGCAATTTCCATATGTTATTCTAAGCAAAATGTTAAAATAATAGGTACAGACCCGGGAATTAGCGCTGAGTACAACGGTGGAACTCACATGAGTTTTGAGGATATAGGAGTTTTAAGAAGTATTCCGAATATGGTTATATTTGAACCTGTTGATAATAATCAACTTAAAAGTATTCTTCCTCAGATAATAGATTATAAAGGACCGGTTTATATAAGGATGTTCCGAAAAACAACACCGGATATTTTTGGAGAAGATGAAAAATTTAATCTTTTTAATGCAAAAACTATCAAAGAGGGAACAGACGTCAGCATTTTTTGCTCCGGAATAATGGTTTCAGAAACACTGGAAGCAAACAAAATTTTGGAAGAAAAGGGAATAAATGCTGAAATTATAAATATTCATACTATTAAGCCCATAGATGAGGAGAGCATTATAAATTCCGTTCATAAAACAGGAGCGGTCGTAACGGTAGAAAATCACAATATAATAGGTGGATTACGCTCTGCGGTTGCTGAAGTATTGAGCGAAAATTGTCCCGCTCCGCTCAGAAGTATTGGAATAAGAGACTCATTTGGTCAAGTTGGTAAAATGCCTTATCTTAAGGAAACTTACAACATGGATGCACAAGATATAGTTCAAGCAGTTGTATCAGTTTTAAAATCTAAGCCGTAAATATATATTTCATATTGAAATATTTTGATAAAAGTTGTAAACTGTTAGACATTGATGTAATTTTTAAGGTTTGTTTTTATATTTTCGGGAGTGAATTTTATTTGAACAATGTTTGTTGTGTGATACTTGCCGCCGGAGAAGGAAAAAGGATGAAATCCAACATACCTAAGGTTCTTTCGCCGGTTCTTTTTGAACCTATGGTTGGATGGGTTATAAATTCCGTTGTAACGTGCAGTATAAGCAATATATGTGTTGTTACGGGATATAAACATGAGTTGGTAAGAGCTTATCTTTCTAGTTTAGGACATAATTTGGAAAGTGTTGTTCAAAATGAGAGAAAAGGTACTGCTCACGCAGTTATAACTGCTTTGCCGTTTTTGGAAAGATATTTAGACGGCAATGTGTTAGTTTTAAATGGAGATGCACCGTTTATAGATAAGGCTACTATTACAAAGGCCTACAAAATACATAAAAATTCAAATAATTCAGCTACAATAATTTCATCGAAACTCGATAATCCATGTGGATATGGAAGGATTATAAGAAATAATTTTGATTATAATGTAGAAGCTATAGTTGAAGAGCAAGACGCAAGTTTTAGTCAGCGTTCAATAAAGGAGATTAATTCCGGAGCATACTGGTTTAAAGTAAAAGATTTAGTTAATTATCTTGATAAAATTACAAACAATACCTCTCAGAATGAATATTATTTGACATCTGTGATAAAACTTTTTATTGATAACGGACTTAGAGTAGATGCTTTTGAAACTTCTGCTTCCGATGTTACTCTTGGAGCAAATGATACGTGTCAACTTCAGAGGCTTAATGAAGTGGCGAGAAACAAAGTAATAGAAGGGCTTTTAGAAAATGGAGTCAAGATACCGTGTAGTGACGGGGTAATAGTTGGAAAATGGGTTCAAGTAGGTTCTGGTAGCACAATTTTGCCCGGCACTATATTAAGTGGCAAAACTGTTATAGGAAGGGAATGCACTTTGGGACCTAATACTCAGATTATAGATTCTGTTATAGGAGATAATACTGTTATAAATCAAAGTTATTGCATAAATAGCAATATTTCTGAAAATAAAGAAATAGGTCCTTTTGCATCGTTTGTAAATATTAATGATTTGCTGTCTACATGCTGTTAATTAGCAGCTGGATTGATAATAAATATAAGAAGTATTAAAGTGAGGAGACGTTGAATTATGGAGTGCCAAGGTAGAGTTATGAAAGTTTTTGCAGCAAATTCCAATCCTGAACTGGCTGAAAGTATAGCTCAGGAGCTTGGATGTGAATTGGGGAAATCTGAGGTTAAGCGTTTTAGTGATGGAGAGATATCTGTTTCTATTCATGAATCAGTGAGAGGAGTTGACTGTTTTATAGTTCAGTCGACATGTGCCCCTATTAATGAAAATTTGATGGAACTTTTGCTTATGATTGATGCTGTAAAAAGGGCATCTGCTGCAAGAATTACCGCAATCATTCCTTATTTTGGTTATGCTCGCCAAGATAGAAAAGCAAAACCACGTGATCCTATTTCGGCAAAATTGGTTGCAAACCTTCTTACAACTGCTGGAGCGAATAGAATTTTAACGATGGAGCTTCATACGCTGCAAATTCAAGGATTTTTTGACATACCTGTAGATCACATAATAGCTGCTCCGCTTTTTGCTTCGTTTATTAAGGAAATAGAAGGATTTAATCCTGAAGAATTTACAGTTTTAGCTCCGGATTTAGGCTCGATTTCCAGAGCACGTCAGTTTGCTACAAGATTGGGCTGCCCGCTTGCGATGATTGATAAAAGACGTCCGAAAGCAAATGTCAGTGAAGTTATGAATATTATAGGTGATGTAAAAGATAAAAAAATAATATTAGTAGATGACATGATTGATACAGCAGGGACTATCTGTAATGCCGCTGATGCTGTAGTGGAAAAAGGTGGAGCTAAAGAAGTTTATGCTTATGTTGCTCATCCGGTATTGTCCGGTAATGCTTTGGAAAAACTGCAAAAAAGTTATATTAAAAAGATGATAGTTTTAAATACTATAAATCTTCCGGAAAATAAGAAACTTGACAAGTTTACGGTTTTAAACGTAGCCCCGGTTATTTCTGAAGCGATAAAGAGAATTAATAGTGATCGTCCAATTTCTACCATGATTTTAGAATAAAATTCTGGATTGGAACATGATTTTTTATGGGTAGTATTGATTATATTGTGGTAGGTCTCGGAAATCCGGGAAAAGAATATGAAAAGACGCGTCATAACGTAGGGTTTATGGCGCTTGACTTTGTAGCCAAAAAAATATCTGTTGATATTGAATCGCAAAAATTTAAGTCTTTAACTGGATTGGGAAAGTTAAATGAGAAAAAATTGCTTTTGATTAAACCTCAAACGTTTATGAATTTGAGCGGTCAAGCTGTTTTTGAAGCGGCTTCTTTCTATAAAGTGCCTTTAGATAGAGTTATTGTGATTTTTGACGATGTTTCGTTACCTTGCGGAAAGATTCGTCTGAGGAAAAAAGGTTCACACGGTGGCCATAACGGTGTAAAGAATATAATCAGTTTATTTGGTTCAGATGTGTTTCCAAGAATAAAAGTAGGTGTAGGAGATAGACCTAATCCACAATGGCCGTTATCAGACTGGGTTCTTTCTAAGTTTAATTCCGAAGATATGTCGGTTATAGAAAAATCAATGGAAAACATTTATGAATCTCTTGAACTTATCGTCTGTGAAAGTATAGATTGTGCAATGAATAAATTTAATTAAAACTCAAAGGTAGGTGAAATATAGATATAAATTAGTATTTTTTATATCTTTTAAATGAAGAAACGATTAGATGTAATATTATTTGAAAAAAAATTTTTTGATAGCAGAGAAAAAGCTAAAGTGGCAATAATGGAAGGTTTAGTTTTTGTTGACAATCAAAAATCAGATAAACCCGGAGCTATGTACGGTGAAGACTGCAAAATAGAAGTAAGAAACAATAAGTTGAGATATGTCAGTCGAGGTGGATTAAAACTTGAGAAAGCTCTTGATGTTTTCCATATTGATCTTAATGGAATCGTAGCTATGGATATTGGAGCTTCAACGGGTGGTTTTACAGACTGTATGCTTCAAAACGGGTGTGAAAAAGTTTACGCTATTGATGTAGGTTATGGGCAACTTGATTGGAAGCTCAGGAATGATTCAAGAGTAGTAAATTTGGAAAGAACGAATATAAGGTATATAGATAAATCTTTGATAAAGGACGATATAGATTTTTTCTCAATTGACGTTTCATTTATCTCTTTGAAACTTGTACTTCCGGTGGTAAGGGAGATAATAAGAGATGGTGCTTTAGGAGTGTGCTTGATTAAGCCTCAGTTTGAAGCCGGAAGGGAAAAAGTAGGGAAAAAAGGTGTAGTTCGCGATAGGGAAACTCACAAAGAAGTGGTGGATTCTATATGTGAATTTTGTGTACAAAATGGATTTGCTGTTTTAAGTGTTGATTTTTCACCTGTTAAAGGACCTGAAGGAAATATAGAATATTTATTACTTGTCAAGAAGTCAGATAATCCTTATATTGATGAGCCTGTGGATGTTGAAAATATTGTAGATTTTTCCCACGAAAACTTAAAGCCTTAATTGTTTTAGGAGGATTGAATTTGAATATTGCAATTGTTTTTGGAAATAAAAGAAACAATAGCAATGGTTATATACAAAATATTTTAAATACTCTAATATCTAGAGGTATAAATGTTTTTGCTGATGAGTGCTATACATTTGAGCTTAAAGATACAAATGTAAATTTTGTAAATTATGAAGAACTATATCAATTAGGTGATATAATTTTAGCTGTAGGTGGAGACGGAACCATAATTCACGTAGCAAAAGAAGCATCACAACGGGATAAACCTGTAATGGGAATAAACAGCGGCAGACTGGGATTTTTAGCAAGTATGGAGCAAAATCAACCGGATATGTTACTGAATTTAATAAATGGAGAATATGAAATTAGCAAACGTATGATGTTGGAATTAGATATTGATGGCAAAAAAATACTTGCTTTAAATGATATTTCTATTAATAGAGCACTCGATTCTCCTATAGTAGATTACTCAGTTAGAAACAGTAATTTTAATATTTTTAAATATCGTTCAGATGGAATAATTGTCGCTACTCCTACAGGGTCTACGGCTTACGCACTTTCTGCCGGTGGACCTGTAATTGATTCAAGCTTAGAATGTATAGAGATCACACCCATATGTGCGCATTGTGTTTCACCAAAAAGTATAGTTTTAAGTGCTAAAGATGATATTTTTGTTAATTACAGTCTAAAAGAAAATTCAGAAATATTTGTTTTAGTTGACGGAAATATTTGTGCCAAAAAAGACTTATCAGGTTGCTTGTCTTTAAAAAAATCAAAAAGATATGCAAATTTTGTAGTTTTGAAAAATAGAAATTTTTATGAAAACATCAATAAATTGATTAATAATTAATTTTAAATATGAAGGGATGGTAGGATAAGGTATAAATCAGTTATATTTTATCCGATTTTTATGAATATACCTATAGAAGTTTCAGCACGACACGTTCATCTTTCAGAAGAAGCAGTTAACGCTTTGTACGGAAAAGGATATGAGTTGTCTTTAAGAAAGAATCTTTCTCAACCCGGTCAATTTGCCTGTGAAGAAAGAGTAAACATAATAGGTCCAAAAGGAATTTTAAAAAACGTCGCTGTTTTAGGGCCGGAACGTTCTAAAACTCAAGCAGAAATTTCGATTACAGATTCAATAAAAATAGGGGTTAAGGCTCCAATAAGAGAATCGGGGGATTTATTAAATTCAGCAGGATGTATTTTACAAGGTCCGGAGGGTAATTTTGAAATCTCTGAGGGTTTAATTATCGCAAAAAGGCACATACATATGACACCTTCAGATTCCCAAAAAATTAACGTAAAAAATGGTCAGATTGTTTCTGTCAAAGTTAAAAGCGAAATCAGATCACTAATTTTTAACGATGTGGTTGTAAGAGTTAATAATAACTTTAAATTAGCTATGCATATTGATACAGATGAAGCAAATGCATTAAATGCTCATGGAGATTTGTACGGAAATATAGTTTGAAGTGTAATAAATCCAAAAAACGGAATGAATTTTTATATTTTGTGTCGATTTAAATGAAATATGTATTAGGAAATGGCGTATTGTTGATTTAAAATGGCAATTGTAGTAACATATTATATTGTAATGACAAATTTTATAAGGTGTAAGTTTGTTGTTTAATGAAGGTTGGTTGTTTTGGAATTTAATCATAAAACAGTTTTGCTAAGAGAAACTTTAGAGTACTTAAATATTGTTAATGATGGAGTTTATGTTGATGGTACCGCGGGTGGTGCCGGACTTTCTTTAGAGATAGCATCGCGCATTTCAAAAAATGGGAAGCTTGTTTGCATTGATCAAGATCCTGATGCCATTTTGGTGTGTAAAGAGAGGTTAAAGGATTATGAAAATGTGATAGTTGTCAACGATAACTTTTCAAACATAAGAAGTATTGTACATAATTGTGGATTTGATGGTGTAGATGGTGTAGATGGTGTTGTATTTGATTTGGGGGTCTCTTCCTATCAATTAGACACTGCCGAACGTGGTTTTTCTTACAAACAAGATGCTCCTTTGGATATGCGGATGAGCAAAGATGGAAAATCTGCATTTGAAGTAGTAAATTTTATGAGTTATGACCAATTAAAGCACATAATACGCACTTATGGTGAGGAGAAGTTTTGTTCAAATATAGCTTCGAATATCGTCAAAAGAAGAGAGCGAGAACCTATTAAAACGACTTTAGAGTTAGCTGAAATAGTTAAGGATTCTATCCCTTGCTATGCCAAAAGAGAAGGTTCACATCCCGCCAAAAGAACTTTTCAAGCAATAAGGATTTATGTCAATAGGGAACTTGAAAGTCTTGAACGTGGTTTAGATGGTGCTTTTGAGATTTTGCGGACAGGCGGAAGATTGGTTGTAATAACTTTTCATTCACTTGAGGACAGAATTGTTAAAATTAAAATGAATGAGTGGGCAAGAGGGTGCATTTGTCCATCAGATTTTCCTGTATGTGTGTGTGGAAATACTCCTAAAGTTAAGATTGTTCATAAAAAAGCCATAAAACCTTCAGAAGAGGAAGTCGAGTTTAATTCTAGAAGTCGTAGCGCCAAACTGAGAGTTTGTGAAAAGATGGCGTAGACGTTTGTTGAGAGGTTAGTTTAAATGTACAACAGAAATGCAGCATATGATTTTAAAACTTTAGAGAAAAAGAAAGTAGTTAAAAAAGGAAAAATTTTAGAACTTCCTAAAAAAAGTTCAAGAAGTAAAGAGAATCTCAAAAATCAAAAAGCTATTTTAACTGGTTTATTTTCGTCTTTTTTGGTATTATCATTGGGAGTTTCAGGATTTATTATGGGACAAGCTAAACTCACTGAAGTTACTGACAAGTATTCTAAAGCGTCCAAACAGCTAGAAGAGTGTAAGAGTGCCAATACCGGGTTAGAAATGAAATTAAAAGAAATTTGTGAAAATTCTGAAACGTCCGGTTTTTTAAGAAATGATTCAGTAGAAGTAGTTAAAGTACATAAAGGTGACGTAGCTAAAATAAGTTAAATATTTTTGTTATATAATGTAAAGGATTTATCATCTACCTTTTGATATAGGGCAGATGATTTTTATATACAAAACTCTATAAATTAATCTGAAGTTAAAATGCGAAAACCACCCGCTATACAGGTGGTTATTTTTAATTTTATATAATTGTGATTATTCTCCGCGCTCGTCTCCCCAGAAAAATAACGCTATGGTTCCCGGACCAGTATGGCTTCCAATAGTAGTTCCTATATCATTAATGAGAACTTTTCCGTTTAAATTTTTGAAAGTTTCTTCTATTTTATCTGCCAATCTTTTTGCATCATTGTAACATGCTGACTGAGAAATATAGCATTTTCCTGAATAATTTAATCCATTTTGTGCATGCTTTCCCATTTTTGAAACCATTTCAGATAAAGCTTTATCTAATGTACGAACTTTTAGTCTTTGGGTAAGCTTTCCTTTATTATTAACGTTCATTATTGGGCAAATTTTCAACATGCTTCCTATTAATCCTGCAGCCTTGGAAATTCTTCCTCCCCTTATATAAAATGTCAAATCACTTGAACAAAACCAATGATGCATTTTTAATTTATTTTCTTCTATCCAATTATACAGTTCATCTATGTTTTTTCCTTGATCTCTCATATCCGCAAGAGTATCGGCGATCAATCCACCTCCTGAAGATCCACCCAAAGTATCTACTATATAAATTTTTCTATCGGGGAAAGTTTTTTCTAATTCTTTTTTTGCAATTACAGCAGAATTATAAACTCCTGAAATTCCTGAAGACGTACACAAATGTAAAATATCCATTCCTTGTTCTAAAAATTGAGTAAAGTATGATATAAATTCATTAGAATTTACCTGTGAAGTTTTTAAATCGACATCCTTATTTTCTATT
>CAKUZC010000003.1 GCA_934718145.1 uncultured Eubacteriales bacterium
GTGATGCACCGGGAATGAATGCTACCGTCCGTGCAATTACTAGATATGCTTTGGGAAACGATATAAAAGTTTTTGGAATTAAACGTGGATATATGGGTTTGAGACGTGGAGATATTGTTGAAATGAATTTAAGAACAGTATCTGATATAATTCATAGGGGAGGTACTATACTTTATAGCTCCCGAGATCCGGAATTTAAAACACCGGAAGGTTTGGAACAAGCCGTAAAATTTTGCAATAATTCCAATATTGATGCAGTTGTAGCAATAGGAGGAGACGGAACATTAAAGGGAGCAATAAGTCTTATGGAAAAAGGTATAAATTGTATTTTTATACCTGCAACTATTGATAATGATGTATCTTGCAGTGATTACTCTATTGGTTTTGATACTGCTGTGAACACTGCTACTGAAATGGTAGATAAAATAAGGGACACTGCTCAGTCACATGAAAAATGTAGTGTAGTTGAAGTTATGGGAAGATATTGTGGAGACATTGCAATTAATACTGGAATAGCAGTCGGAGCTACTTCAATAATTGTTCCTGAAATTGAGTGCAATTTTGAAAAAGATGTTATTGAAAGAATAAAGATCACTCAAAGTATGGGAAAAAGACATTTTATAATAATTGTAGCGGAACATTGTGCTAATTCTTTTGATATAGCAAAACAAATTCAGGAAAAAACTGGAATTCAAGCTAGAACGACAATTTTAGGCCATGTTCAAAGAGGTGGTTCACCAACATTAAGAGATCGCGTAGTTGCAAGTGTAATGGGATGCCGAGCAATTGATGTGCTAATTAAAGGAAAAAGAAATCGTGTTATAGCTAAAAAATGTAATAGTATAATAGATTATAGTGTTGATGAAGCACTAAAATTGAAAAAAAACTTTGATTATAAGTTATACATGGATGCTCTGCATATTTCTATTTAGTCTAATCATGAATTAACACTAATATTAGTATTTGTATTAAATTATAGAGGTGGGAAAAATCGAGGATTACCTATACAAAATTAATATTTTGTATAGGTCGGGGAACGTAAAAATATGAAACAACAAAAAACCTTATCTATAGCATATAATTCCGTATTTATAGTAATGTCATTAATTTTAGGATTTTTAGGTCGATTATCTATTATTCCTGTATTTCCTTTTCTTAAATTGGACTTTTCAGATATTCCGATTTTTCTTTCAACTCTTATTTCAGGCATTCCTTCCGGATTAACAGCATTATTTGTTTCTCTAATATTACGAACATTCATGTTTAGTTCTTCCGGATGGATTGGCTTTATAATAAGATCAACTTCGGCTATAGTAATTTTATTTTTAGGAATATTCAATTCTGACAAAATTAAAAAAAGTTATAAAATTTTATGGATTACTTTTGGAATTTTACTTTGTTTGATTGTTAAATTATTTATTAATTATTTTTTATGGATAAACTTTTTTAACATTTCTCCTGAAATTATCGATAAATTTATGGTTTCTATAATAATTCCTTATAATTTATTAAAACTGATGATTACTGTTTTTGGATCTTTTATATTGTTAAATCACGTAGTTAAAGTAATCAAAATTGCAAAATAAAAAATAGTTTTTGACAAACATTTAATTTTATGATAATAATATAGTGGTGAGCCCCCTTAGTTAAATGGATATAACAAGTCCCTCCTAAGGATTAGTTGTCAGTTCGATTCTGGCAGGGGGTACCATTTTTTCTCTTCTTTATATAATGAAAAAGGTTTAGAAGTGTTTTTACTCTCCCCTCTTTCCTAGTTTAAATTTTGATTCCCGTCTATCTTAATTGATAGATGGGAGTTTTATTTTACGTTTTAGCAAAAATTTCAAAAACGCACTTGACAAGTATATATATATATATATAATGAATATATATTTCAAAGTCAAATCTTTAAAAATATTTGTTTTAAATAAAATAATTGGAGGGATTACTAATGGGAAAGTCAATAACATTCATGACTAATTATTCAGCTTTGCAAGGAGGAAAAATTAATATTAGGGTAGGAAATTATATTCTTACTAAGATAATGGCAGGAAGATTTACTATGGATTTAGATGCTTATGAACCGAAAAAAGGTTCTCCTGAAGAAACACAAAAGGATGAAATGTACGACGATATATGCAAATTAGCCAGAAAGGACTGTTATCTTTCTAAATGGTCAAAGATATTAGATGGTAACGTTGATGTGGTAGCGTTTGCTACGGATAAAGCGGAGATTAGAACTAATAATATGGAAAAATATGCGGCTAAGGTTGATTTTATGAAAAAATATATGGTTAGGTTTAATTTTAAAGGTCAACTATGTAAGATAAATTTAGGTTACACGAAAGGCAATTTACTTAAATTGACTATATTTTCTCCGTTTTTTCAACAATTTCCATCTAAAGGTAAATATGCAACTCGTGAGGAAATGGAAGTTATGTTACACACCTATGATAAAGAAAATAAAGATTATGGTAGTGCCAGTGAAGCGATAAAATTGGGTGGAGAATTTATGAATGAAATTAAAAAACAGGCTGGTAATTTAATAGAAGCAAATGAGAGTTTTATAAAGAAAATTAAAGGAGGATATATAACCACCGACGAAAAACAGATGTATGCATGCTGCCCATCTTCTTTAGAATATTTAGTACGGGAAGGATTGGAGAGCGGGTATATTAAATACGAGATAGATAAAGATAGAGAAATTATTTCAGGAGACGGTAAGACAGTTAAGTATGACGGCAATATAATGATATTTTATCCTACCAAAACTGTAATGGCAAATAACTTTGGTATTCTAGTAGACCATATGAAGCAAGTTAAGGAATATGTTAATAGTCCCTTAGTATATTTGGGAGAGATTAACAAAGAACTAGAATGGCTTAAAGATGCGCAGGTAGAGGATATTCAGGAGTATTATAAGGGCTAGAGTAGTAATATTTTAAATCTCAAAAGCCATCCATTAGTTAGGATGGCTTTCACTTTGTTCATTTTTATTATCTCGAGTTGGTTTCTTTATTGTGTCTTTTAAAAAATTTACAATCTCTTCTGTGTGCATTCCGCGTGACCCTTTTATCAGTATATTATCTCCTTTGCAAATACATTCTGATAAAAACTCACAGGCTTCTGCATTTGAATCAAAATGTACCGCATTTATATACTGATTTGATGACTTTGCCCCATCTGATAAATATTTTGATTCGTTTCCTATGGTTACTATAATATCTATGCCCTCAATTGCAATATACCTTCCTGTTTCAAAATGAATTTCGTGAGACTTCTCCCCCAGCTCCAACATGTCTGCAATAACTACAATGTTTTTTTCAAGTTTTGGCAAGGTTCTTAAAACACCCACAGAGCTTTTTATTGAATCGGGACTTGCATTGTAAGAATCATCTATAATTGTTACACCGTTTAAATTAAATATCTGTTGTCTCATTTCAACGTTTTTAAATGCCATTAGACCTTTCTTTATATCTTCTATATGTATACCCATTCCATCGGCTATAGATATAGCAGCTAATGCATTATAGACATTATGAATTCCCAAACAGGGTATTGTAATGGGTTCTTTAAATTCAGAAGTTATCAACGTAAAATGAGTTTTATTATCATCAGAATAGATATCTTCACATTTATAGGGATAATTTCCATTCATTCCGAAATAAATTATATTATTATGAAGTAATTTTATTTCAGGATCCGATAAAATGGGTGAATCTCCATTTAGATATAAAATACCTTTATTTTTGGGCAATATTTTAATTTTTTCTCTGCACGTATTTTGAGTTGATTTAAAATTTTCAATATGTGAGACTCCTATATTTGTAATTACAGCTATATCGACATCTGCAATTTCTGAAAGTCTATCCATTTCTCCGAATTCACTTATTCCCATTTCAACTACTGCAACTTGGTGTGTTGAGTTTAAATTAAACAGTGTAAGTGGCAATCCTATTTGGCCGTTATAATTAGATTCAGTTTTCAAAACATTCATGGAACTGCTCAATGCAGCTGCAATCATTTCTTTAGTAGTAGTTTTCCCTACGCTTCCGGTTACCCCTATAAAAGGAATTTTAAATTTATGCCTGTAATACTTTGCTAAATCACCCAATGCCTTTTGCGTAGATTCAACTGCTATTAATGAACCTTGCGGATTTTCTAAAATTTTATGATTTTTTTGAACAAGAGAAACCAAAGCTCCTGATTCAAAAGCTTTTTCAATGAATTCATGTCCATCATTATTATTCCCTATCAAAGGAATGAATAAAGAATTTTTTTCACATTTTCTACTGTCAATATATACCGAATCCACTGTTAAATCGGTATTTCCAGATAAAAGTTCTCCTCCCGTGGCTTCTATTATTTCTGAGATGGTAAGTTGTTCCATACGTTACCTCGTTTTGAATTTTTTATAATATTTTCTATTACCGCTCTTTCATCAAAAGGATGTTTAATTCCCTCAATTTCTTGATAATCTTCATGACCTTTCCCTGCCAATATTATGATATCACCTTTTTGAGAATTCTCAAGACAGTACTTTATGGCTTCTTTCCTATTTTCCACTATTATATATTTTCCGTCTGTCTTTTCTATTCCTTTTTTAATATCATTAATTATTTCCAAAGGCTCTTCAAATCTCGGATTATCACTAGTTATAACTGATAAATCAGCTAGATTACCTGCTGTTTCACCCATTTCATATCTTCGTATTTTGGGTCTATTTCCGCCCGCACCAAACATGATAATCAATCTATTTGGATTGTATTTTCTCATTGTTTTTAAAATACTTTCCATACTTAGAGCGTTATGAGCGTAATCTATAAAAACTGCATAATCTTCAGAAACTTTGAAAGGTTCAACGCGCCCCTTTACTCTAAACTTGCAAATCCCTTGTCTTATGTTTTCATCAGAAATCCCCACGTATTTGCAAACTGAATATGCAGCAAGAGCGTTATATACATTAAATTCACCGGGTACCGGTATATACATGTCTTTAACTTCGCATAAATCACATTTTAACCCAATATTCCCCGATTTATTGAAAAGTTGTATATTTTTTGCGTAATAATCTGCGACTCTTTTTATTCCAAAAGTTTTAATTTTACACGTGTGATTCCTTATTACATTAGAACTGTTTTCATCGTCTATATTTATAAATCCTACTACACATTTAGAAAAAAGCATACTTTTACACTCAAGGTATTCTTCAAGTGAACTGTGTTCGTTATCGCCTATATGATCACTGGAAAAATTTGTAAAAATACCAAAATCGAACTCAAATTCATCAAGTCGGTGAGTCTTAAGTCCAATTGAAGAAGCTTCCAGTACAACACATTTACACCCGTCTTCTATCATTTTACGAACGTTTTTTTGTATTTCATATGATTCAGGAGTAGTATTATTTAGTTTTACTATATTATCTCCATATACCGCTCCAATTGTTCCTATAACTCCTGTTTTTATTCCGGCTTCCTCTAGAATTGATTTAATCATAAAAGAAGTAGTCGTTTTCCCTTTTGTACCAGTAATACCTATGGTTGTAAGTTCTTTGGAAGGATAATTAAAAAAAGCTGCTGAAATACGTGATAAAAATTTTCTACTGTCTGTTACTTTTATAACTGTTACACCAGATATATTTATTTCTTTCTGTACAACAACTGCAACAGCACCATTATTCAGAGCATCATTTATATAATCATGTCCATCAAAATTCGAACCGCAAAGGCATACAAATATGCTGTTTTTTTTTACATTTCTGGAATCATAGCATATATCAGAAATATCTACATTGATATCTCCTTTAATTTCATTGAAAACTGAGTTTTTTATAAGGTCTTTAAGAATCATAAACAATTACCCTCGATGTCAATTATCTATTTAATGAAAAAATCTTTATAGTCTATTTTCATCGACTTTTTAACTTTTGCCAACGTTTCATTAGTTACTATTTTGGATTTTTCTGTTCCTTCAAATGCTATTTTATAAACTTCTGAAATATTTTGTTCCAATACTTTTCTTTTTTCTCTTATGGGTTCTAAAATGTTTTGTAAAACTTCATTTAAGTACTTTTTGACTTTAACGTCTCCAAGTCCACCTTTTTCATAATGAGCTTTCATTGAACTTATCTTTTCTTTATCTTCACCGAATGCTTCCAAATATATAAATACCGGATTATCCTTTGTATTTCCCGGATCATTTATATTAAGATGATTAGGATCAGTAAACATTTTCATTACTTTCTTTTCTACTTCATCCGGAGAATCAGATAAATATATCGTGTTTCCCAAAGACTTACTCATTTTATTTTTTCCATCTGTTCCTATTAGACGAGGAGTGTTAGATAGGATAATTTTAGGCTCTTTTAAAGTTTGACCATAATAAAAATTGAATTTCCTCACTATTTCGCAAGTCTGTTCAATCATCGGAGATTGGTCTTCTCCCACAGGGACTAAATCCGCTCCAAAAGCTGTTATATCTGCTGCTTGACTAATAGGATAAGTCAAAAATCCTGCCGGAATTCCCCCATTAAATTTTCTAACTTTAATTTCTTGTTTTATCGTGGGATTTCTTTCCAAACGAGCCACACTGACTAAATTTAGGTAGAATATTGTCAGCTCTGCAATTGCAGGTATCATAGACTGTATACATATTGTTGTTTTCTTGGGATCTATTCCAACTGATAAATAATCCAACAACAATTCCAATATATTATCTCTTACTTTCTGCGGATTGTCTGCATTATCAGTAAGCGCTTGTACATCAGCAATCAATATATATTGCTCGTGTTTGTCTTGCAGTTTTACTCTATTTTTAAGCGAACCTATATAATGTCCCAGATGGAGTTTGCCTGTAGGACGATCTCCGGTAAGTATGATTTCTTTCATTTTTAAATATCCCCTATTAAAGATTTGTTTTTAGTATACAACGTTAAAGTCTGAAAAACAAACTAATCACTCTCTAAACTACGGTTAAAGCTTCATAATGTAATAACAAAGTACCACTATGCTAATTGTTATTATTACTACATCTACCCATATGCTTTTTTTGAAAAGAGAATCTTTATGTATTCCCATCCATACTGCAACAACAAGCGGAACTGAAAAAGGATTATACTTCAACGATTCATAAAATTTTAGATTAATTAATGACTTAAGAGCATGAAGAGTTCCACACGCCGGACATGGTATATTCAAAATTGCTTTAAATGGGCAAGGAAACTCAATAATGATTAAAACTGCAATAACCGCAAATATCAATAAGTGATAGTAAATTATATGCGTTTTAGACTTCCTCATAAAAATATAAATTCCTTAGATTGAGTTTTATGACTTAAAAATTCAAAATATTGACTAAATAAATTGCATTGAACTGCTTACAACTTTAACCGCTCTCTTACCTTTTATATATTCTAAAATTTTAAATCCAAATTCAGCAGCAACTCCGGGTCCTATTGAAGTTATTATATTGCCATCACTACATACAGATAAACTTGAAACTTCAGCACCTGTTAACTTTTCTTCAAAGCCAGGATAGCAACAAGCAGATTTTCCATTTAAAATACCCATTTCTCCTAAAATTGATGGAGCGGCACATATTGCAGCAATAAGTAAGTTCTTTTCATAACAATATTTTATCGTGTCTGTAACTTTTTTGTTTTTACTCAGATTCAAAGTACCGGGCATACCTCCTGGTAATACTATTCCGTCAATTTCTGTTTCTTTTAATTCTTCAATTGTAATATCTGTTTCAATACTAATTCCCAGAGAACCTTTAACTGTATTTTTTTCCAAACCTACTGTTTTAATCGGAATTTTTCCCCTTTTCAGAATATCAAGAGGTGTTATTGCTTCGATTTCTTCAAATCCATCTGCTAAAAACATATAAATCATTTTCATACCTCCGAATTAATCAATATTTATCGTCTAATTATAACATATAATAATTTGATTACCATTCTGAAATTGAAAACATAATTTGAATTTTAATAAAAATTGTAGATATTAAACTTTTTATCATAAGTATATGTTGATTTTTTGTTCAATTATTGATATAATCCTATTGTTTGTATTTATTTTTAGGTAATTGAAAGGAAAATTAGCTATGATTAAAAAATTTATGAAATATGTAGGTGAATATAAAAAACATTCTATAATAGCACCTGTGTTTGTCACTTTGGAAGCTTTGATGGAGATAATTATACCCTTTTTGACTTCCAGTATGATTGACTATGGAATAGATAGAGGAGACATGAACCATATTGTCAAAATGTCGCTTTGTATTCTTATCTGTGCAGTTTTGTCAATAATTTTCGGGTGCATAGCCGGAAGAACTGCTGCAATTGCTTCTGTAGGATTCACAAAAAATTTAAGAGAGGCAATGTACAGAAAAGTACAAGATTTTTCATTTTTTAATATGGATAAATACTCTGTTTCAAGTATCATAACTCGCCTTACAACTGATACCGTAAACATTCAAAGAGCATACGAAATGTTAATATTTACAGCGCCAATTGCACCTTCTTTCATTATATTTTCTTTGATTTCCTCTTTTAAAATAAATGTAAAACTTTCATTGTTATTTTTAGGACTTATTCCTATCTTCATGATAACTCTATACTTCATAATACGAAAAGCACATCCTGTTTTCAAAAAAGTTTTCAAAACTTACGATCGTTTAAATAAGAACGTGGGTGAAAATTTGGATGCTATAAGAGTAGTCAAATCTTTTAACATGGAAGAATATGAAAAAAAGAAGTTTTTCAAAATCTCTGACCAAATCTACAAATACTTTTTAAAGGGAGAAAAAATAATTTCCTTTAATATACCCTTCATGCAACTCAATATTTATGGATGTATAATTTTGATTTCATGGGTAGGAGCACGAATAATAGTCGATTGTAAAAATATACCCGACAATGGATTAAGTACAGGTCAACTTCTTAGCCTTATATCCTATTCTATACAGATTTTAATAGGATTAATGATATTATCAATGGTACTGGCGATGATAGTAATATCTCTTTCTTCTGCACAAAGAATACTTGAACTTCTAAATGAAAAAGTTGATTTGGAAAATCCGGAAAATCCCGTTGATATCATAAAAAACGGCGATATTTCTTTTAAAAATGTGAATTTCAGTTACACAAAAAACGAAAAAGAGTTATGCCTTAAAAATATAGATTTAAATATCAAATCCGGTGAAGTCATAGGAATAACCGGTGGTACCGGAACAGGAAAAAGCACTTTAGTTCACCTAATTCCCAGATTATATGATGTTTGCAAAGGTGAAGTATGCGTAGGAGGATTGAATGTAAAAAATTATGATATAAAATCACTTAGGAATTCTGTAGCAATGGTTCTACAAAAAAACACTTTATTTTCTGGAACTGTAAAAGAAAATTTAAGATGGGGAAATGAAAAAGCTTCGGATGAGGAATTAGAATATGTATGTAACCTTGCCCAAGCTGATGAGTTTGTCCAAAATATGCCTAAAAAATATGATACTTACATTGAACAAGGGGGCTCAAATGTCTCCGGTGGGCAAAAACAAAGACTTTGCATAGCACGTGCACTTTTGAAAAAGCCTAAGATACTTATCTTAGATGATGCAACCAGTGCCGTAGATACAAAAACAGATTCAATGATACAAAAAGCATTTAAAGAAAATTTACCTGACACTACAAAAATAATAATTTCACAAAGAATATCGTCAGTCCAGTCGGCAGACAAAATAATAGTTATGGATGGCGGACAAATTTCAGGAATCGGTAATCATGAATATTTGCTGGATAATTGTGATATATACCGAGAAATATTTGAATTACAACAAAAAGGAGGTAGTTTAAATTGAAAAACCAAATAGAAAGAAAAATTGATTTTAAAGTCGTTAAAAGACTTTTTTCATATATACTAAAATATAAAGTTAAACTTGTTATGGTTTGCATTTTTATTTTTATGAGTGCTGCAGTCTCATCCATATCTTCATTGTTTTTACAAACTCTGATAGACAGCTATATTTCTCCATTGCTTTTAGAGTCAGAACCTAATTTTTCTGGCCTTTTGAAGTCCATTGTAATAATGGCACTTATATATTTGGTAGGAGCTGTTTCGACTCTTGCTTATAATATTCTCATGGCATCAATTTCTCAAGGGGTTCTCAAAAAAATACGTGACGACATGTTTTCCCATATGCAAACACTTCCAATTAAATACTTTGACAGCCATTCTCACGGCGACATTATGAGCTGTTATACAAATGATACAGATACTTTGCGACAAATGATTTCTCAAAGTTTACCAAATTTATTTTCTTCTTTGGTAACCATTGTTACTCTCTTTTTTTCCATGCTTTACATAAGCATTTGGCTTGCGTTGCTTGTTTTGCTGTTTGTTTTAGTAATAATCAAGATTATTTCAAAATCAATCAAAAAAAGTGAAAGTCAATTTATGGAACAACAAAATGATTTAGGCGATGTTAATGGATACGTAGAAGAAATGATTAACGGTCAAAAAGTTGTAAAAGTTTTTTGCTACGAGGACAAGTCTGTGGAAAAATTCAAGTGCAAAAACAATAAACTTTGCGAAAGCAGTACGGTTGCAAATTCATGTACCAATACGCTTATGGCTGCCATGATGCATGTTGGATATATTTTGTATTTCATTATTACTATAGTGGGAGGTTGGATGGCACTTAACAAAGTTCCAAACATATGTTTAACAGGTAAAAATATTATAACTTTAGGTATGATAGCATCATTTTTACAGCTTTCAATCAATTTCATAAATCCTATAAGCAGAATTGCTCAACAATTTAATTCCGTGACCATGGCACTGGCGGGTGCAAAGCGCATTTTCGGTTTTATGGATGAAAAGAGCGAACATGACGAAGGTAATGTTAAACTTGTAAATCTTAATAAAGATAAACCCTCAGATAATAAAAAAAATTGGGCTTGGAAAATTCCATGCTCCGGCGGTAAACATATCTATAGAAATTTAGAGGGAAAAGTAATATTTTCAGATGTTAATTTTGGATATACTCCGAAAAAAATGGTGCTTCACAATATAAATATTAATGTAAATCCGGGTCAAAAAGTGGCATTCGTAGGAGGAACCGGAGCAGGCAAAACCACTATAACTAATCTCATAAACCGTTTTTACGATTTAAATGGAGGATCTATACTTTACGATGGAATCAATATAGAAAAAATCAGAAAACCTGATTTAAGACGTTCTCTTGGAGTAGTATTACAAGATGTAAAACTATTCACTGGAACTGTAATGGAGAACATTCGATATGGTAAACCTGATGCTTCTGATAAAGAGTGCATTGAGGCGGCGAAATTGGCAAACGCACATAACTTTATAGATACACTTCCGAAAAAATATGATACTGTAATAAATGGAAACGAAAGCAACCTTTCGCAAGGTCAAAGACAGCTGATTTCCATTGCAAGAGCGGCTGTTGCCAATCCACCTGTAATGATTTTAGATGAAGCCACTTCATCAGTTGATACCAGAACTGAACTGATGATCCAAAAAGGGATGGATGCTCTAATGAGAGGAAAAACTGTTTTTGTAATAGCTCACAGACTGTCCACTATTAAAAATTCTGATAAAATAATAGTATTAAAAAAGGGACGTATTGTTGAAGAAGGAACACACGATGAACTTATTGATTTAAAAGGAGAATATTATCAGTTGTATACGGGTAATTTTTCAATGAAACCTGCGTCAAATATGTAAAATATAGAATGAGGCATAAAAACTCCCCCGATTAAGGTTATCGGGGGCATTTAGGTTTAATTTGCTTTTATCTCTATTAAAGTATATGTCTTTAAAAACTCTCCACAACCTTTTACAATATTTTCTATTCCAGAATCTTCTGTGGTAATACCATTAGTATTTAAAAAATTTTTTAAATTTTTAGATGATTCAATTATTCTAGATACACTTTCTCTTAATTTTAAACATTCTTCATTATATTCTTCTCGTTTTACTTTAAATTGGTCATTTATTTCATCAAATTTTTCTTTTGCTTCTTCCAAATCTAATTCTATATTATACACATTTGAATGTGCTTTGCGCAAATGGTTGTATGTTTTATCAAGCTTAGTTTTTAAGGATGACATTTTACTACTGTTATCCTCGCAAAACGATTCGGCACTAGGATACAAGAACATATCGTTTACAATTTTTTCATTCATTCCCAAAATTTTAAATAATTTGGAATTTGATGAATATTTGTGGTATTCTTCAGAGACTGCTCCTTTAGTATTTATTAAATAATTTAACAAATTTTTTTTAAGTGTCTCATTACTTTTTAACTTATTACAAAAAGCTGAATGATCAATACCAATTTTTTTACAGCAACTTTCTCCTTCTCTTATAAATTTTATAATATATTCTATATTTCCTATTTTGGTTGAAGTTTTAATCTCTTCTACCTTATCAGTAAAAATTTTTATAATTCTTTTTTTATTTTCATCAGAACACTTTTGATAAAAATTTAGAGCACTGAATGCCTCTATATACTTAAGAAGACCTTCAATATATTGTATTTTTTCTACGGCACTTTCAATTGTTTTAATAGTATCATTGTCATTAGTTTCACTAGTTATGTTTTTCTTAGTAGTGTTATGGGTTGAACTTTCATTACTAGTCTTAAGTGTATCTGGCATAAAAATCTCTTCCTTTCTATTTGATTTAGTATTATTTCAATAAATCAATTGTAAAACAAAAAGAAATAAAAGTCAACATTGAATATTTTTTATTTAATAAATTATATTTTTTACAAAATTACACACATAAAGTAAGACACAAAAACCCCCCGGTTAATGTAGCCGGGAAGGTACTGTTAGTTTATTTTTTCCTATCTGGCAAACTCTTTAAGAATTCCATTATTTCTTTTGTCTTACTTGCATCGTAACCAATTGTAGTAGCGTAACCAGGATAAGTCGTCTTAGTACTGTTAGAAATTTCTTTAAGTGAGCCAAATTCCAATATCAATGGCGCTTCGTTATTTTCTTTTTTACATTCTTCTACTCTTTTATAAAGATGGTCAAAATATTCTTCTCCTTTTTTCTTCCATTTGTCTGCGTGCTTCTTATCGTGATCATTGATCATGTCAGATATATTTCGTATAGCCATAATAATATCTCTAAAATTCATACTATTCATATCGTTCTCATCTTTAACGTAATACCTAAATCCTGTTGCAATCAAAAAGGCTTTTGTTTTGTCGTTTGGATTTTTCAATTTCTCTGCACGATCTTCTAATGTTTTTATTTCTTCCATAGTTGGTCTAGAAATTTTAAAGAAATCTTTTACAATTTTTTCCACAGAATCAGGTCTAAATTTATCAATGACACTACCACCAAAATTTTTAAACGCTTTTATCACATCTGGCATAAAATCTCTTCCTTTCTATTTGATTTAGTGTTACTTTAACAAATTGATTATAAAACAAAGGAAAATAAAAGTCAATGTTTAATAATTTTTTATTTGATAAATTATATTTTTTTGCTAATCTGCCGGTGGGTCTCCTCCGGAAGATTCTATTGTTGATGATTCTTCATCATCTGTTTCTTCATCATTTTTATTACTCTTATTATCTTTTTGCTGCGAATTTAATACCGATGCCGTGCTAGCTCCACTTGAAGAAGTTTTCTTTACTACTGCAATACAATCTCCATTAACGACCAGCTCACAGCCGTCATTTGCACAAACGAAATAATCAATAATATTGCTCATAGATGGTCCGGCCCAGTTACGAGTAATAATATCCACTTTTTCTCCTTCTGTAGGTTCTACAGATGATTTAATATAAACTTTGCTAACATCAGTAATTATTTCTTTTTCAGTAGTCGCATCTTTTTCCTTTTTAACCATAAAAGATTGTATTTTTAGAGGTTTACCTTTAGATATAACTATAGGTTTTTCCATGCTTCCGATCTTATAAACACCATCTGTAAATCTATTATCGGATGAAGTACTTATTATTTTGGAAATAAGGTCAACTTCGTCGGCAACCGTAACTGACTTGTAGTAAGGGCTTCCTGTAGTTAGATCCATTCCGTATATACCTCCCCAGCTGGGAACATTATTCTTTTCGGCGTCGGATATCATTTTAAAACCGTACTTAATAACTGTATCTAAAATATTTCGGTGTTGAATCTCAAAATGGCTATCCACTGCCGACATAAAATTAAAATTCTTAGCAGAGAAAGTACATGTACTCTCCTCAACTTTAACGTCACCTATATATAAGCCGCTATAGCCACTAGAAATAATCTCTGTTCGTTTATTTGTAACATTTGTGTCGTCAAAATCATGAAAAGTTATTCCATTGTAGGAATGGAACCCTCCACGAGGTGTAAGATAGAAATTTCCATATAAATCACAATTTTTAAATTCAAATGCTCCACGTATAGCATTGCTGTATTTGGTTTTGATAGTATTGATAAATTCTTTTTTTCCACCAGACAAATCTAAAATTTTTTGATAATTAGAAGATAAGAACATGTCAAATACATCTTCTGAATTGACATCTTTACTATAAAATCTTAATGTAACGCCACTGCTTGCATTAATGTAATACGTTGTTCCATTACTTTCGGTTTTATATATCTTAAAAAGATACCCCAATGTGTCTGAATTAATCTTTTCGTAACTACTTTTTCCGTTTATGTTGTAACCATATACATTTAAATTATGAGAAAAATTAACAGAAGTACTACTATTTGTAAAATCTTCAATGTAAGTTGAAACCATATACAGATTCGTTTCTCCATTAAGAGCATCTGCAAATTGTTTAAGAGTTGAAATTTTCTCACCCGAACTGTTTGTCATTATTTGACTTAAATCTTTATCTTCGTAGAAATATCCGGTATCGCTTCCGCTTTCTCTGTAATAGTATGCTGCTCTACGTCTAATCATAATATCACTGCCACTGACTATTATCTCGTATATATCGCTTTTCGGGCAAAAACATTTGGAAAAGATCACTGCGGATTCACTACTGCTTGCTTTAGCAATTATTACCGATCCTCCGGAATTAAGTGTTTCATCATCTTCAGATTCAACGTATATTTTACTGTTTTCATCTAAATGTTCAAATGAAAAACCAGAGCTCGTCGCTCTTTCAGTTTCAATACTTATATACTTATCAACACCAATACTTAACGGATAGTCTTTAGTACCCAAATTAACTTTTCCGATTATATAAAACATATTTTTTCCTGTTTCTTTAATTAATTCTGAGAGAAACGAAATATTATCCTGATCTTTAACGGTAATATCAGCAGTGGTTCCATCTATCGCGATGCTAGAAATATTTTCTATTTTATATTTTCTACAAAGATCAATTGCACTACTATCACAAAATGTTATATTTGACGCATATCTTAACTTAATTAAGTCTTTAGAAAAGTTTACATTTTCGCTTTCTATCGATAAATTTGAAAGATACAAAGATAGTGCTATACTTCCTGGTTCTACTGATGTTTGTTGTATAAAATTTTTTTTATTTGTTATTTGTGAATCATCAAAATTATGGATTTTTATACCATCAAGCATTGTAGCATAAGTTATAAGTAAACGGAAATTACCATCGATATCGACATTTTGTACTTCTGCAACTCTTGCTGCATCGAAACTAAAAATATTGCTATAAGTTTCTTTACTTTCATTTTTGAAATCAATATTTGAAATATTTATTCTAACGCCTGAACTGAAAATATCAAAAGTTTCCTCTGAATTGATATCTCGGCTATGAATAGTTACTGTTGATTTATCATCAGCATCAATAACAAATGATCCACCCGTATTATTGGATAAATGAAAAAGGTAACCAAGAGTCCCTTCGTTACTTCTTTCATCTTTTTCGTAACTGCTTTTTCCGTCTATATTGTAGCCATATATATCTATATCATTTGAGAATACTACATTCATTTGATAATCAAGTGTTTCTTTATATGTGGAAACCATGTATAAATTTGTTTTTTGATTGATTACTTTAGCAAAATCATTGAGCGTTGATATTTTTTCTGTTGTACCTGTTTCTTTTGAACTCATAGTCATTGCATTTGCTAAACTTCCATCGGTATAAAAATATCCTACATCCGCTCCCTTTTCCCTATAATAATAAATTCCTTTCGGAAGTGAACGAATTTTCCCTTTTTCACTTATTGTGAGGTTTGTACTGAACGTTGCATAAACAATAGAAAGCATCAAAACTATAAACATACTAAACGAACAAAGTAAAAGTGTAACAGTTGCATTTTTAGATTTTTTTATTCTTTTCAATGCTTTCTCCTCCCCTGCTGAAAAATATCGATTCTACTAACTTTTTTCTTTATTTTTCAATACGTATCTATAAACAATTTCTCTATCAGCTACAAGAAAAAGTCCTTCCGAATCTTTATTGATTTCCTTAAACAAAATAGGTTTTTCTGTACAGTCCCTGGCATTGACTAAATCGTCAAAATCCTTCATATCAATTACTATACAATTATTAAAAATTGGTACTTCTAAAACTTCCGATATAACCCGATTGTACCGATAGAGTATCTTTTTTTTCATTTCTTCGTAGTAAGATAATTGTTTAATATTTTTAATAAAATTACTTATGAATACATACATGAAATATAACGCCGGTAACAAGAAGAGTACCGAAAGAATATAGCATAGCCAGTTAATTATTTTGTTACTGCTTACTTCCGTTTTATCGCCTTCGTTGTCAATTTCCTGATTGCTTATTTCCATTTCGATTGCTTCATTTTTAAGAGGTATATTTAGTGTTATAAAGCTTTTATCTAAAATCAAGTTTTCAAATCCTTCACTTTTACCTTCTAAACTTATCGAAAGAATTAAACTGAGTGTACTGTTAGAAGTGCTGAGTTTATAATCTTCTATAAAGTCTCTTATAGTTGAACTGTATTCATCGTAGTTTATACTTATCGGTTGATTTATTTCAATATTGGAACTGTTTTCAAAATTGACTGTTTTTTCTTCCATTAAACATTTGCTGTTATCATAAATTATTTTTTTGTCGTTTGCATTGTCTGTAACTTTGCTGTAAGCTGTTATCCCATACTTACAGGTATAATTCATAGGTTTATTTCCTTTAAAATCATAATGATAATTGACGTCTATATGATCAATCAAATTTGCTATATATTTTCTTCCCTTACCCAAATACTCTTCCGTAAAATAATGATTAGGTTTTAAATACACTTTATAATCTGCGTCACCGTGTTCGGAATAGTGCAATTTTCTTTCATTTTTATAGATCATTCCGAAACTCATAAATAATCCTGAGACTAAAATTAAGATACCACTCAAAATTAAAAGTGAAAATTTTTTTAATTTAGCCATAAAATTCTCTCCTAACTCAAAAGTTTGACTGATTCACAAGCCATATGGTAGGCAGTCCTATAAAAGGTATTCGAAAAATAGTTGTTCCTACGACTTCTTTTTCACTTACCACATAATTATCGGAATCATTGTTGTGATCTCCTTTAGTTACAAACAAAAGTTCATTTTCATCGGGAATTATAGTCACAATCCTATGAACTACCATATTTTGGTATTTTTTGTAAACAAGAATATCTCCAATATTTAAATTTTTTATTTCATCTTTATCTAGTTTTTTTACTAATATGGCGTCACCTGTGTTAATGGTTGGTTCCATTGAGCCGGAACCAACAGCTGCAATAAAATACTTAAATATCGAACTTACAAGCATTATCAAAATAATCATTAAAAAAATTATAATTAAGGACAATACCTTTCTTATTTTTCCATAATTTTCTTTGGATATTATTTTTCTTCTTTTTCTGAACATACTGTAAAACGAGAAAAACAGTATTATCGGTAAAATAATATTTAGTATAGATTGAATGTACAATCCCGTATTGGGAATTATAGGAACAAAGCGTTCAACTGACTCAATTATGATTCTGTAAAGTAATATAGGCTTATAATTCTCTGATTTTAAGCATATATATGTAAAGGAAATGTTGCTGAATAAAGAAGGTATCACGTAAAGTCCAAATAACTCTATCGAATCGCTTATGTCATTGAGATTACAATTTAAAACCAAGTTAGATACGTCGCATAAAGTAAGTACAATTGATATGAGAATCAGACTAAGTTTTGAGCGTTTTGAATTTGAAACGGCAATATATCTGAAAAATTCCAAAACAAAAATTTCAAGAAGATTTAGAAAAAAGGTTATAAACCAGTTCGAATTATATGAGCGGTTATGATAAAATCCGCAAACAAGCCCGAAAACATATATAAAAATATAGTAAGCTCCCAAAATTATAACAATTGTATGAATAGAATCTTCCAAAAATCTGTTATTACAATACCTGAATCCGTAAATAAAAATCAGAATAACAGAAACCGCTCCAAAAATCGTGCTTATCAATATCGGGTTGCCTAGGTCAATCCAAATACAGCCGGAGAAAAAAGTAAAAAGTAAAACACACTCTATAAAAAGCATCAAACCGGAATTGCTTGTTTTCTTCATACTTTCCCCTCCTAATTATAAGTTGACAAATTAACCTGCTGTAACTGTACCTGTCGAAGGTGGTGGCAAAATAGTAGTAATTAACTCCGTGCTATTCCAGATTCCCTCGGTAACAGTACACGTTATAGTATCACCTTCAAAAACAGTATTTCCCGGAACTGTATTAGTTTCGTTATAAGTTGTATCCACTGCAAGCAACCAATATGTTTTTTCACCTGCACTTAACGAAATTTTATTTTCATTATTAACTTCAACTACTTTGTTATTTTTTTCTTTTACCATATTCATACATTGTGTGTAAGATATTAATCCCGAAGCAGTTTTAGAATCTAATTTACCTAGGTCGTATAGTGTTGAATTATATGTTACACTATATTCTATTTCTGTTCTTTTAATTGGATCGTAATATGTGTATTTTCCATTAGATCCTTTTAATGTAATAGTAGGTGCTTGAGTCAAATCAGCTGTTACGTTACCGTTATTTACTACGGGTATTAAATAACAAAACTTGTTGTCTAAATTTACAAATTTCACGTTAGATATTTCAAGATTTACTTTTCCTTCATCTAAATTAACGTCTCCTTTGTAAGCGCTTTCACTTGTTGATATCATTCCTTCACCTGAAACATCACCGTCGCCTTTACGAAATGCTGATACGTTATCAAACTGGATATTCCAATCATTTTTTGAAGTTCCTGCCAAATTGATTTTTAAATTTGTCGAAAATGCCGCATATGCTACAGATAGAACTCCAAGTATACACAAAATTGCAATGGCCATAGTGCTGCGCCGAGACCTGTTTCCCATTTTGTTTTTCATAATTTTCTCCCCTTTTAATTAAATTTTAGATATACATTCTAACTTGAATTATTGTGAATGTCAATTATAAAATTAATTTTTCTAACGATTTTTATAGCATAATTGCAAATAAAGTTTAAATATAAAATACCATATCAATAATTACTTACACTATTTTAGTTATTTGTAGTTATCCAAACAATATTCATTCTTTACGGATTTTAACTATTCTGTGTTTCCGAAGCCCAAGACGGTGTTACTGTTACTTCAAAAGTATTTTCGGAAAAACCCAAAGCATCATTATTCTCGTCCAAACTTATTTTCATTGCCAAATATACTTTATTAGAGTTACCGGTTGAAGTTCCTTTTATTTCAACATTATTTTTTAACCCTGACTCTGCTCCTTCTACAAGATAAGTAGCGTTACTTTCGTCTGAGGTGAGTGAATCGGTTTTGTAGAGAGTTACGTTTAGTAAAAATTGATTATCTGAGCCTTGAGTAATATCTCTGCCGCGTGAATCTTTTACTGTAACTATTTTGTCTATGCTTTGTAGATATGCATCAATATTTCCTTCATTTACTACGGGCATTACATAATATAGGTAACTCCCATAATTATTTATTTGAGCATTCGTAATAGAAAAAGTCTGTCGATTGTTTTCGAGTTTAACTTCTCCTCCAATACTTCCGGGTGTACTTTTAACGATATAGTTTGAGGGATAGCCATTGGAAATATCTTCAAATTCTTCAAAATTTATTTTCCAATTATTGCTGGCACTTCCACTTATATCGATCTTTAATTCTGTAAAAAATACAGCATACGCAACAGACATGAATCCAATTAAAAAGACTATCCAAAAAGCCAGTATTCTACTTGAATTCTTTTTAAATTTATCAGAATTTATCACAGTAAAATCTCTCCTTTCTACAATTATCTTTTATTGAAATATTATAGTTACTGTTCAAATAAAAATCAATACAATCACACTAAAAAATCGATATTTAAAATCAAATTTAATTCTATTTAAACCAAATGTTGTGTATATTATTTTTTATAAAAATACACTTGAATTTATTTTTTTATCATGATAGAATATATTGCGTAGTTTAAATGAGATGTCCGGGTGTGGCGCAGTTTGGTAGCGCGCTTGAATGGGGTTCAAGAGGCCGCAGGTTCGACTCCTGTCACTCGGACCATAGATATCGAAATATAAAGTGCATTTTAAAAGCCACCGGTGTATTCGGTGGTTTTTTGTAGAAAGTTATAGTATGTATTCTAATAAGAAATCACAAAACCGGCTCTTATTTTAAGCCGGCTCAAATTTTCTAATATCATTATTTATTTTTCAATACAACTACAGATTGATTTCCGAGTTCTGAAAATCTCTTTCTTACAAGTTCTTTTTCATAAGATATTAAACCATGATTTTTATAAGGATCATTGAAATAGTAGTTTTCATCATCATATCCTACTAATACCAAACAATGTTCGTGGTTTTTCCAAGTAAACTTATCACCTTTTTTTAATTTAGAATTTTCATCAGTATAATTTATAATCCAAGAATAGCCTTTGCTGGTAGGTTTCATGTCCATGGTTGCCCAAACCAAAACGGGAATATCATTATTTATATACCTTTTTACAATCTCATCTAAGTTCAAATCAGTGGAAAACAAAACTTTATGTTTTTTTTCATCCAATATTCGCCTAATGGATTTTGCAGTCGACGGAGCAAAACTTCCAAAACCACAATTCTCTCCTCCAGATTTGTAGGGATTGCCCGGATATGCAGCGTTAGGATCAGGACCGTATGACTTACCATCTTTACCTATATACCAATCTTTTCTAATTAAATATTTGTCAGTGAATTCTTTTTCAGACAATTTGTACCCAAAATATTTTAAAAGCATGGTTGCACTCACCACTTCACAGCCATAAACTATGTCATCCTGATTTATGTAAGGTACTTTTATAAGTTTAGTTGCTTTTCGTTTTTGCTGTGTTAATTCAGTTTTTGATTTAACTTCCGAATCTTCTTTAGAAGCATTAACCGTTAACGGCAGACCACATAGTGTGCACAGTAGAAACGTTGATATTTTTAACATAAATTTTCTATTCATATTTATCTCCTTGATATAATACAAAAATCCTTATCTCATTGTAATTATATCATAAATTTTTAAATATTTCAAGGTTTATAGACGAAATGAGTATAAATAGAATTAATTTTAATATTTTGTATAAAATATACAGTTGTTATTTTTATAATTTTAATTTATAATATTAATCGCTAAAAACCAAGGAGGTTTAAACATGTCTATTAAACAAACAGCAGGTAGAGAACAGTTGGGAAAATTTGCTCCAAAATTTGCTGAATTAAATGATGATATTCTTTTTGGAGAAGTATGGTCTAGAGAAGATAAACTTTCATTTCGTGACCGATCTCTTATTACAGTTGTTGCCCTCATGGCGCAAGGACTTACAGATGAATCTTTTAAATATCACTTAATAAGTGCAAAGAAAAATGGAATAACAAAAGAAGAGATTGCAGAAATTGTAACCCACGCTGCTTTTTATGTAGGATGGTCCAAGGCTTGGTCAGTATTTAGGATGGCAAAAGAAATTTGGAACGAAGAAACAAATACAGACGATGCCAAAACTGCTCATTCTAACAGCATGATATTTCCGATAGGAGAACCCAATAATGGATTTTCAAAATACTTTACAGGAAAAAGTTATCTTGCACCTATTTCTCAAAAACAGGTATCTGTATGTAATGTAACTTTTGAACCGGGATGTCGTAATAATTGGCACATTCACAAAGCGTCAAAAGGTGGAGGACAAATTCTCATTTGTGTTGCCGGAAGAGGATATTATCAAGAATGGGGCAAGGAACCTCAAAAATTATATCCGGGTGATGTAGTCAATATTCCCGCCGGAGTCAAACATTGGCACGGTGCAGCACCAGATAGTTGGTTTTCGCATTTAGCAATTGAAGTTCCGTCAGAAAATGGTTCAAATGAATGGTTGGAAGCTGTGAATGATGAAGCTTACAGCAAGCTGAAATAAAAAAGGAGGAAATAATATGATTTTAAACGAAACATATAAAATGAACAATGGTTTGGAAATTCCTAAACTGGCACTGGGAACATGGCTTATTGATGATAATAAAGTGGCAAAAGCTGTTCAGGAAGCAATTAAAATAGGTTATAGACACATAGATACAGCTCAAGCATATGAAAATGAACGTGGTGTAGGTGAAGGAATACGTGCATGTGGTATTTCTCGAGATAAAATTTTTGTAACGAGTAAAGTAGCTGCAGAACATAAAACTTATGAGTCAGCTTCTAAATCTATTGATGAATCACTAAATAAAATGCAAATTGATTATATAGACCTGATGATTATTCATAGTCCTCAACCGTGGAAAGAAGTCAATCAATCTGAAAATAGATATTTTGAGGAAAACAGAAAAGTTTGGAAAGCTATGGAAGACGCTGTAGAAGCAGGTAAAATAAGAACAATCGGTGTTTCAAACTTTACCGAAACTGACATTGAAAATATTTTATCAGAATCTAAAATAGATCCGGCAGTCAATCAAATACTTGCTCATATATCAAATACACCCTTAAAGTTAATCGAATATTGTAAAAGCAAAAGTATTGTAGTAGAGGCATACTCCCCTATTGCACACGGTGAAGCTTTAAAAAATAAATCAATAGAGAAAATGGCTGAAAAATACGGTGTAAGTGTGGCTCAGTTATGCATAAAATATGATTTACAACTGGGAATGGTCGTTTTACCTAAAACATCAAATCCGGAACATATGAAATCTAATGCAGCCCTTGATTTTACAATTTCAGATGAAGACATGGAAACTTTAAAATATATAGATCATATAAAAAATTATGGAGAACATAGTAAATTTCCAGTTTTTGGAGGAAAATTATAAAAAATAAATTAAATAATTGCTAATGAAAAAACATCCACACAGCTAAAGTATGGATGTTTATCTTATAATATTTCAAAAAGATTTTTTAAAAACCTAAACGCAATACCATTCCCCGTTTTTAATAACTAAACAAAAATCTGGATTACTTTTAGAAGTAATTTTTATAAATGCACTGCCGTCATCTTCATCAAAATTTACACGCATCATAATTCCTTGTTCTTTATATAAGCTACTGTATGTAGAAATGATATCATGATTTAATTCATCGATCAAATAGTCTGCAATGATAGGATGACCATCACTAAATTTTGTTAAATCGTCGTAAAGGATTCCTTCCTTATCTGGTTTTGAATTTATTTTTGAAAACGGAAAAATTCCTTTCTCGCTTTTTGATGACAAACTTTTTAGCAAATATATAAACTCAATAGTATCCGTGTTAATCATAAAAATAGCTCCTAATCTACTTTTTTAATTTTTTATAGATACAATATTATACCGCATAGAAAAAAATCAATCAACCTAACTAATAGAAACATTTCCGTCTAATCTACACATGTTTGTATCTTCGTCATACACGAATCCTCTACTTTTATAAAATTCAATCGATTTTTTCGTTGGAGTTAGATCAATTTTTGAATCTAGATATTTTTCTCTAACTAACTCTAAAAGTTTTTTACCACATCTACGATGTCTTGCATCAGGTAAAGTTACAAGGTCATTTATGTGGATATTTTTGTCAGTAGTTTTTGATACCCTGCAGTAACCTAAAATGTTCTGTGAACTAGTATCATAAGCAACAAATATATTTTCTATATTATTATCAATTAATTCATCATTAAATCCGGCGACCCAACTAACATATCCTCTAAAATTTTTTGATATATTTTTCACATCTTTTTTAACCGCTTGTCTTACTTCTATAGTAGTATCAGGTTTTATAGCTTTCATATGACAGCTACCAAATATCATTGAACAACTTGCAAATATAGATTTTAATCTGTTTTTAGCAAATAAAAAAGCCACTCATTTTGCGAGTGGTACTTTTAGCAATTCA
>CAKUZC010000004.1 GCA_934718145.1 uncultured Eubacteriales bacterium
GTCCTAGGTTCGAGTCCTAGATGGCCCACCATTAAAAAGTCCTCGGTTACCATAGTAGCCGGGGGTTTTGTATTTAGACATATTTTTTAAACTTTAAATTTAATTTAATCAGATGAATTATTTACAATTTCAATTATAAATATCAGTTGAATTTTTACTCATTGCCGATATAATCAAATTGATTTGTATGTTGTTGGCAAGCATGATATAATCTATATATTTGTGGCCGATTTTGGCAAATATTTAAAAACATGGTAGAGAGCAAAAATCAGGAGGAAAAGATATATATGTGTGGAATTTGCGGATTTACCGGAGAAATTATAAATAAAAGTAAAGTCATTGAAGATATGACTAATCTCATAATTCACCGCGGACCCGACAGTTCAGGTTTCTTTATTGACAAAGATGTTTCAATGGGATTCAGAAGACTGAGTATAATAGATGTCGACGGTGGTACACAGCCCATTTACAATGAAAATAACACTCTCGTTTTAACATTCAATGGGGAAATATATAATTACAAAGAATTAAAAAAAGAACTTCTTGAAAAAAATCATAAATTTTATACAGAGGCCGACTCAGAAGTTTTAATTCATGGATTTGAAGAATGGGGTAGCGACATGCTTCCAAAACTCAGAGGTATGTTCGCTTTTGCAATTTGGAACAGAGAAAACCAATCTTTATTTATAGCTCGAGACCCGTTTGGCATTAAACCGCTACATTGGGCTCAAGTGGATAACAATTTTATATATGCTTCTGAAATAAAAAGTATATTGGCATTTCCTACGTTTGAAAAGAAATTCAATTACAAGACCCTTGACAATTACCTTTCATTCCAATACGCTGTTCCTCCGGAAACTTTTTTCGAAAATGTTTACTGCTTAATGCCGGGGCATTTCTTAAAATATGAAAACGGAGAAGTTAAAACGGAAAGGTACTTTGAACCCAAATTCAATATAAATCCTAATCTGGATCTCAAAACCGCTTCAAAACAGATTGAAAAAGTCTTCAAAAATTCTGTTGAAGCCCACAGAATAAGCGATGTGGAAGTCGGATGCTTTTTATCGAGCGGAGTGGATTCCAGCTATGTTTCTTCATATTTCGGCGGTCAAAAGGCGTTTACAGTTGGGTTTGATTTTGGAGAAAAATACAATGAAGTTACATGGGCAAAAAACTTATCTAAAAAATTGGGAATTAAACATTACTATAAAATAATTTCTTCTGAAGAATTTTGGTCTTCCATCAAAAAAGTTCAATATCATATGGACCAGCCCTTGGCAGATCCGTCATGCATCGCACTTTACTTTGTTTCTAAATTAGCAAGCGAACATGTTAAAGTTGTTCTTTCCGGAGAAGGTGCAGATGAACTGTTTGGCGGATATACAATATACAACGAACCAAGAGTATTTAAACTTTATCAGAAAATATTCAATCAAAAAGCCAGAACATTTCTTGCAAATACTGTAAAGAAGATACCATTTAGATTTAAAGGGAGGAGTTTCATAATAAGAGGAGAACATACCACCGAAAATAAGTATATCGGAAATGCTTTTATGTTCTCGCAAGAAGACAAAAGAAAAATTTTAAAAAATCCATCCCTAGCTACTCGTCCACAAGATTTGTGTAAAAGTCTTTACAAAAAAGCACAAGATTACGATGATGTTACAAAAATGCAGTATCTTGATATAAATATGTGGATGGTCGGAGATATACTTCTTAAGGCAGATCGTATGAGTATGGCAAATTCTCTTGAACTTAGAGTCCCATTCTTGGATAAAGAAGTATTTAAAGTGGCCGCTTCCCTACCAACAAATTTAAAAGCACCACGCGAAAATACTAAATATGCTCTCAGATTAGCCGCAATGAAACGCTTGCCAGAAGATACTGCTCAAAAAGAAAAACTTGGATTCCCCGTTCCTACAAGGGTATGGCTTAGAGATAAGAAATACTATGAGATTGTAAGAAGTGCTTTTCTTTCAAAAACAGCAGAGAAATTTTTTAACTGCGAGGAAATTTTGCATTTTCTAGATGACCACTACAACGGAAAATGGGACAACAGCAGAAAAGTTTGGACAATATATATTTTTATAGTGTGGTACAATATATATTTTGGAGAAACAGATTAATAACACTTCAAGACACCTGTGAATCTAACCGGTGTCTTTTTATTTTAATCTAAATAATAAAGCCCTCATTAAAGAGAGCTTTTATTTTAAACATTTATATAAAGATACCATTACTTTATAACAGAGTCCCCCCTTGTTCTAACTTACGTTCAAGTTCTAATTCACGTTTATGTTTAAATTACGTTTTTCTCTATTAAATTTAAGTTTTTCTTTTTCTAATTCAATAGCCAAATGTGAATCGTATTTTACTTGCTCTTTACTTAGAGGACCTAATTCCTTCTCTAAACGCGCTTTCTTATCCAAGTAATATGTCAATTCTGATTCCAGATATTTTATAAGTTTAATACTTTCATTAACATCAACAATTTTGCTATGATATAATCGTTTATTTATGAGTACATTTTTTCTTTTCTGTTCAACTTTTTCAATCGCATCTTTTATATCTTTTCTTCCATATAATTTCAAATCTTTTATAACAGTTTTGAATTTTTCTTCTGCCTTTTCAACTTTTAACTCTGCTTTTTCCAATTCTGATAGGGCATTTGCATAATCTTCATATTTCTCTTCAAGCTTCACATTTTGAAGTTGAAGTTCTGCATTAAAAAGATTGAGTTTTGCTTCTTCAATTCTAGACTTTGCATCTTCAACAATGTCATCACCCAATTTTCTCAAAACGGTCTCAAAATTATTTTCTTCGTTTTTTAAGTCTAACTTACTTTTTTCAAGTGATATTTTAGCATTTTCTTTTTCAGCTTGTGCTTGCTTAAGATTTGCTTTTTCTGAATCTAGCCTTTCTGTTGTTTCTTTTATATGAGTCACAACTCTACTTAATTCATTGACTCCAGTTTTTTCTTCAAGTTCTGCAATCTTAAATTTTCTAGCTTCCAATTCTTTATAACGTTTTGCATTTTCATTTGCTTTTTTAACAAGTTCGCCTTTTTCTCCTTCCTTCTCTATAGATTCTTCCATAAATTTAGTTATATCACCTATTAACGCATCCCATATAGAACCCAAACCATTAAAAATTTCATTTGCTTTCTCTAAATCTAAATCAGCCAATGACCCTATATACATACTGACCCTAGCACCTTTTTTAGAGACATCAAATAGCATTTTGATTTCTCCCCATTTTGTGGATTTCACAGTTTTTGCAAATCCTTTTATATCTCCAAACTTTTCAATTTTACGCATTGACGAAGAATTTATTGAAATTATAATCTTTCCTAGACTAAACTTTTTTAAAATTTCTTCAATTTTATCAAATTTATTTACCAAAAAAGATCCTTGGGGAATACCTTCTAAAGCTTTATCTAAATCTGATTGAGTTATAACATGTGTAAATTTTGATTCTATGTTAATATCTTTTAAATATTTTTCAATTTCAGGATCAAGTTTAGGTCCGAGATCGGGCCTGTACCATTTTAAAGAGTCTTTACCAAGTATAGGTACCAACGAAAGAAAGAAACCTGGATAAACTCGAATAAAAACTTTTTGTTCACTATCAATAATTGTTATACTTTTACTACCTGTAGTTTTAACTCTATACGTGCTCATAATCTACTACCCCTTTTCTCAATTAATAATATATTATATTTAAATATATTATTAGCAAATTGTCAAGTAAATTCATAAAAAATCTCCGAAGTTATCGCCGAAGAGAGCTTTTATTTTTAATTTTTTAAGAACAATTTCTCTAACGTCTGTTTAATAATTTACCTGCTCTCTATGAAAGCTCATTGGCTTTTTCCACATCTTTAGGTTCAAACTCTCTTTTAATTATGTCCGCAATTGCCATTGCAATTTCTTCACATGAGTCTCTCTTCATTTCTTTAATTAATTTTTCCATATCTGATTTAGAAGGTATTCTCTTCAATTCAGGTATATCCAACCTAATTCTTGCACCCTTTCCGCTTACACCACATTCTATTGTAACTCTTCCAATAATTTTTCCTATACCTTTTGTATATATTTTTTCACCTGATTTTTTACCTGATTTTTTACCAGTTTTAGTTTTACTCATAGAAGAAGAATTTATTGCTATTATAATTTTTTTCAATCCAACTTTACCTAAACTATCACATATTAATTTCGAATTTTTTATAGAAGTTAAACAATATTTTTGAACTTTTTCTTTAACTTTTTCGTCAATCCTTAAGCCTTCACCAGATCCATCTATAATAAATCTTGAAAGCGGATATTCCGGACTGACACGGAAAGTAATTTTACCACTTATAATTTTTATACTTTTTGTATCATCCTTTTCAGCCGGTGCCTTGCTTGCCATTTTAGCTGCTGACTCTTTTACTTTTCCATCTGCTTTACTTTTTGCTTTATTTAACTTTTCTTTTAAATCTGCTAAATTATTAATTTCATTATCAATCATTTTTCGTCCTTCGTATATTATTTTACCATGGTCTGTATTCCCTTCTATTAATTGTTCTATCATTTTTACTTTTATCGATTTTAAATTCTCGTCAACAGATTTTTCTTTCTCTGCTAATTCATATTTCTTTTTCTCTAATGATTCATACTGTTTTGAACGTAAATTAGCTTTTTCAACACTCTCAGGATTACTTGCGATTTCGTTTATATTGCTTTTAATCACATCATTAATAAATTCTTGCAAATCTAATTCTTCGAATTCTTCTATTTTTATTGATCTTTTTAATTCAGAAGCTTGCTTATCAAAACCAGGTATACTTATTCGAATCCTTGCACCCCTTTTGCTTATATCCCATGCTGAATCAATTTCTCCCATTAAACTTATATTTGTTTTAATGTTATTTCGAGTCATAGAAGAAGAATTTATTGCTATTATAATTTTTTCCAATCCAGCTTTCTCTAGACAATCATATATTAAGTCTGATTCAGAAGTTAAACAATTTTTTACAAGTTTATTATTTCGTGATTGTCCTTCGAGTCCAAGTTCACTAATTAATGTTTCATCCATACATCCATCTACAATAAGCCTTGTAAGCGGGTACTGTGGATTAACATGAAAAACGATTTTACCGTCGCTACTTATAATATTTATACTTCTTTCACCATTTGATAAAGCCTTAAATTCCATGATTATTACCCCTTTTCTCTATTGTTTTATAGTATATATATATATATATATATATTAAACAATTTTTTATGCAATGTCAATAGCAATTACTAAAAATATTTATTTTTTAAAAAAAATTATTTGATTTTCACAAAATTATATGATATATTAGTTATTGAAAAAAATTAATTATTAATGGATGGTGATGTTATGTTAAAGAAACAAAATTTTTTTCGAAAGCATTTCTTCGTATTTTTGACAGGTCTGATCAGCATGTGCATGTTGGTTTCTATCTACTCTCTTACTTCTACGAGGGTATATTCTTCAGAAACCGATGACAAAATAACAGGTTCGAATTGGATGTCTTCATTATCGGACAATGAAAAACTCTGCGAATTGAACATTCCGGGAACTCACGACAGCGGAACTAAACACACAACTGCACTTGCAAGTGGCGTTGTTGCTTCATGTCAAAGCGATTCTATAGACAAACAATTAACAAAAGGATTAAGATATTTTGATATAAGAATTAATGCAGATTTAGTAGTAAACCATGGAGGAGTAAATTGTTATAAAAACGTCATAACTATAGACAAAAACAAGCTTACTCTTAATCATGTATTAAGCACAATAGAAAAATTTTTAGAGAAAAATCCTACAGAAACAGTTATAGTTCAAATAAAAGAAGAAGGTTCCAGTAAAAAAGATTTTAGAACTGAAGTAAATTCTGCACTCAGCAAATATAAGAAATTTTACAAATATACAAATACATCAGCGAAAAAACTTTCCCTAAAAGATGTAAGAGGACATTTTGTCATTTTTGACCGCAGTAACACTGTAAAAGGGGGATATAAAATCAGAAGTTGGCCGGATAACTGCGCTTATGGCAAAGTTCTTCTGGATGGCGAAACTGCTTATCTTCAAGATCATTATAAAGCTGTAAAAGCCTCTACTAAATTTTCAACTATAAAGAGCTTTTACAATAAACTTTGGGAATCTTCGTATTCAAGTAACAGATTTATATTGGATTTCACAAGTTGTACTGGACCGTTTTGTCCTCGTTTAGTTGCCGGAACAGTAAATTCTAAATTTGAAAAATTATTGAAAGACAATAAAGAAAAAAAATTCGGAATAGTGCTAATGGATTTCCCAGACTCCGATCTTATATCCGAAATTTATAAAACAAATATTAAAAAATAACAGCTAAAATACCGACTTTATGTCGGTATTAATATTTTACGAAAAATATCAAATTTTGAATTACTTATTTTTGACGATTAGACAAATAGAAAGCTTCTGCTTTTGAGACAATAAAATACATTAATGAAGCAATTATGCTAAGTATAAATATACCTGTCATTACAAGATCCAGTTTGAACACTTGCCCTCCATAAACTATAAGATATCCAATACCTTTAGAGGCAACCAAAAACTCCCCTGTTATAACGCCTATTAGAGACATTCCAACGTTAATCTTAAGTGTAGATATAATAGTTGGTATATTTGCAGGTATTATCAATTTAGTTAAAATTTGAAATTTATTCGCACCGAAAGATTTCATAAGTAATATTTTCTCAGCACTTACACTTTTAAAACCCGCAAGAACATTGAGAGTTGCTATAATTACCGATACAAGAAGTGCCATTATTATTATTGATTTAGTACCCGCTCCCATCCAAACTATAATTACCGGTCCCAATGCCACTTTAGGCAAAGCATTTAAAACCACCAAATACGGGTCTGTAACTTTAAAAATAAAATCCGATAACCAAATAATCACAGCAAAAGCTATTCCAATTATTGTACCCAATAAAAATCCAACAACTGTTTCCCATGCTGTCACCCCGATATTATTCCAAAGTTGATGTGCGGAACTCAAACTTACCAAAGTTTTACATATTCTGGATGGCGAACTCAATATGAATGAATCTATCCATCCTAAACGGGCAGAAATTTCCCATGCAAAAATCCAAAAAATAAGTATTCCTGTTTGAGTTGCTTTAACAGCTAAATTTTCGAGTTTTTTACTCTTCAAGTATTTTTTATGTTCTTGTGAAACAGAATTTTGAATTGTTTTTTCACTCAACCAACTCACTCCAGACAGTATCGAAATAATTATTAAAATTTTTATGATTTCTCTTTTCATGCAAAGAAAGTTTATCTGAACCAAAATCAATATTTATAATTTTCTTTACTTTACTCGGCCTTGAAGAAAATATAACAACTCTATCCGAAAGAGAAACAGCCTCAGAAATATCGTGACTTACCAACACAGCTGTCTTTTTTTCATTTTTTATTATATTTAAAATTTCTTCTGATATATTTATACGTGTTTGGTAATCAAGTGCGGAAAAAGGTTCGTCAAGAAGTAAAATTTGAGGTTTTACTGCTAAAGTTCGGATAAGTGCTGCTTTTTGACGCATTCCTCCTGAAAGTTGGCTGGGATAATGTTGCAAGAATTCTCCCAAACCATATTTTTTTGTAAGTTCCAGAGCATATGACTTCGATTCTTCGGTTAACGCATGTTTCAATTCCAATCCTAACAAAACATTTTGTTCTATGGTTCTCCACTCAAATAAATAATCTCTTTGCAGCATGTACCCTACTTTCTGAATGTACTTTTCAGAATCGGAAATATTAATATTTACGCTTCCTTCCGATGGTTTAATCAAACCGGAAATTAATGATAAAATCGTGCTCTTTCCACATCCACTAGGGCCTACTATGGTTATGAATTCTTCTTTATAAACATTAAAATTTAACCCACTAATTGCTGTTGTCTCACCTTGAAGAGTATGATATTTCATTCCTACATTAATAATTTCAAGAATTTTGTCAGATTCCACTTTATTACCTCTTTTCTATGTCATTCTTTTTTATCAATAATTTCTTCTGCCAAATTTACGTTAACTATATCGTCAAAATTTACACTATGTTCAAGTTCACCGGCTTGAATCATAATATTTTGCATCATATCAAAAGATTGTTTGCTTATTGTTGGACTATCGCACCAGACATCACACTCTAAATAATTTTTAATACATTCAGAGAGAAGCTCTTCATCTGCCTCCACAAAATAACGTGATATAACTTTAGCAGTTTCCTTAGCAGTATGAGATTTTATCCATTTTTGAGCTTTATGTAATACTTTAATAAATTTGCTTATTATTTTCTTGTTATCGGCAAAATAAGTTTTAGAACAGCAGTAACCGGTGTAAGCAACTTCATCACATTCTTTTCCCAAAGCACTTAAAATATGAAAATTTTTTTCTCTTGCAATTAAAGACGCAGTCGGCTCAAATAAAGCAACATAATCCGCAGTTCCTCTACTAAAAGCAACACTCATTAAATTAAATTGAATATTATTCAGTAATTTCAAATCCGATTTTATATTAAACCCTTTTTTAGTCAAAATATATTCCAAAACCATTTCAGGGACTCCGCCTTTTCTTCCAGCAATAATCTCTTTTCCTTTTAGATCTTGCCAATTAAATTCCGGTTTTCTCCCTACCAAAAAGCTACCATCACGCTTTGTAATACCCGCAAACATAATAGGATAATCTTTTCTGCCTTGACTGTAAACGCTTATCACAGAAGAAATACCGAGTAAACCTATATCTGCCTGTGATGATAAAATTGCGGTCATAGTTTTATCTGATCCGTCAGCACTCATAAGCTCTATATCTAAATTTTCTTCTTTAAAATAATCAAGTGCCAAAGCTACGTACTGTGGAGCATAAAACACCGAACGTGTAACCTCATTTAATCGAATCTTATAAATATTTGTTTCTGGTTTTTGCGAACAAGAACACATTACAAAACTGAAAATTAACAAAATAAAAACGCTAACTCTTTTTAAAACCTTACTTTTCAATGTATCACCAACTTAAACTGTGATGATACCATTGTATTAATAGGATTCAAAAAATGTTAACGTCTATTAAATGATATTATTTAAAAGTAATTCAAAATTATTTATCTTTTTGCTCTGTTGGACTTTTCTTTTTCCTTATTTTATTCATAATTTTATCTATTATATCTGGAGTCATTGCAATGATTCTATCAATTGCGCCGTCAAAAGACTGAATTTGCAACAATTTGACATCTCCGTCTGAAACAACTAAAAAAGCAACAGGGACTATATTAACACCTATGCCATTTCCACCACCGAATAAATCTTTATCCGGGCATTTACTCAAAGTAAAGTCAGACCCTCCGGAAGCAAATCCATAACTTACCTTGGATACAGGTATAACTACTGTTCCATCAGGAGCATTTATAGGCTTACCTATAATCGTTTCTGCATTAATAACTTCTTTGATTTTCTGAATCGAAAAATCCATCATTCCTTCCAGTTTATCACTCATTGCAAATACCACCTTTATCTTTATTTTACACAAATTCTTTATATTTTTTAACTGTCAAAAAAAGCACCGGTATCATTCTAAAAACATTTCCACTGATACTAATCTCTAACTCAGATGTAATTTTTTCTCCATTAAAATCCGGAAAAACTTGCAATAAAAGTTCTTTTGGAGAACACACTGCACTTATAAGAGACACGGTAGGATATACTACAGAGGAAACTTGTCCATACCTGATTGCCGTTAAAGCAGAACTTGTCGAACCAACTTTTACTACCAATTTTAAATTATTGATTATTATATTTTTCATAAGCTTTATGAACACGTCTCGAGATGCATTGAGAATATCATAAAACATTTTGAAGGATTTTACAAACCCCCTTTTTTTTAAAACATCAAAAAAATCATTTTTAAAGTTAGAATTTGAAACACTCGATGATTTGTAATTAGTTTTTGATTTGATTTTTCTGCGTTTAATCTTTATTCCGGCAACACTAACCTCGACACTCAACTTATCAACATATTTGATGACAATATTAAAAGGTATAAAAAGTACAATTAAAAGAATAAGTAAAACAATCGACAAAACACATATCCAAATCATTACATCCGTTTCCTTAACTGATTAGTGTATTTATTATTTTTAGTAAATTTCTTCGTTTTATGCATAGAAAAACGGCAATCCTGTTATTTTTATTACGAAATTATACATACAATTTTCTAAAAAGTCTATAGGCGTACCTAAAAGTCCGAAAAACAAGAGAACTATCAAAACAATTTCTACTGTTCTTTGATATGGATAGTATTTTTCTAAAAATTTTCTGGGAAGACATGCATGAAATATAACATACCCATCTAAGGACATCAATGGGAGAAGATTAATTACAGCTATTTCAAGATTTATTTTAATAAAACTTACGAAAAATAAATAAATCCAATTATTTCCCATGCTCAGTGCTATTGCTGAGTTTAAAAAAAATCCTCCGACCAAAGCAGACAAAAAATTAGAAAAAGGACCTGCCGCCGCTACCAGAGCAGTATCACGTCTAAAATTTGAAAAATTAGAAGTATCTATAGGAACAGAACGTGACCATCCAAAACCAAAAAGAAGTACACACGCCGCTCCTATAGGGTCAAAACAAAGAACAGGATTAAACTTTAGTTTTCCGAGTGTTTTCGCAGTATCATCACCCAACATATACGCAACAAAAGCATGAGCATATTCGTGAAAAGGTAAAGTCAGGAAAACTACTGCTAAAGTCGCTGCAATCCTCATCAGTAAATATTCAAAAGTAATTCCCGGCATTAAAAACCACATTATTTTTTCACCTCTCAAGCGTATTATAACATCAGACTCGAGCTAACTCAACACTGCTTCATCTATTCAATTGCACAACAGATGTGTTGGGATAGTACCATTCCAATATTTTTTTATAATCTGAACCTTGTTGAGCCATGTACTGCGCACCACATTGACTCATCCCCACACCATGACCGTACCCAAAAACTCTAAATATAAATTTTTTACTTTCTTTATCATAATCAACATTGAAATCAGATGACCTTAATCCGAAAATTTCACGAATTTCAGTTCCCTTTGCCTTGTGTGAAGCTACACTTACTTCTTTTACCATTCCCGCATCTGTACGCAATATGTCTCTAATCCAATTTTCAGGGTTGTCGTCAAAATTACAATCGTTCCATTTTTTAGAGATTAATTCTTTAAATTTTTCTTCTGAAATTTCTACTGTTGTTTCATAACCGGAGGCAAATTTATCGCCGGGACTCTCAACATTTGTAAGATATTTTAAATCACCTCCAAAAACATCAGAGGATTTTTCAGTTTTTCCCGAAGAAATTGCATGGTATGCAGCTAATATTAAATTTCCTTCATCTTCAATTACTTCTCCAAAAACGCTATCAACAGCATCTTTGATTTTACTGTAGTATTTATCAAACTCACTTCCCCATTTTTTATGCATTTGATTTTCCGGAACATAATTCAGCCATTTTTCCGTATTAACTTTAAATGCATACTTTTTACTTTTGTCCGGTGAATTTTCAAAATCGTTACGAGACTTACAAAAATATGTATATGAGGCCACAGCTTGCGCTTTTAACGCTTCAATTTCAAATCTAGCGGGCATCTCCGCAGCTACAGCTCCATATAAAAATTCTTTATCGGGTATATTTAATATTTTTCCGTTGGATTCATCTAAAACACAAAAATATGAAGATTGATTTCTAAGTTTACTCTTATTTTCTTTAAATTGTGGTAAATTGCACTCACATTTTACACTTTTCCCTACAGATAAAAGCGGTATGAGAACCAAACACAAAAACAATATCAACGAAAAAAACAAATTTCTTTTAAAAGATATCTTCATTTAAGACAAACCTCCGTTATTTTAAACAGCTAAAACAACAACAATTATTCTTGCTTATTGACTTTAATAACTATTTTATATAAACTATCAACTGAGAACATTATATTATTAATAAATATGGACGAGTTTTTAAAAATATGTTTTATTGGAGGTTTTGAACTTGAATTTAAAGAATACTTGGCTTATTTTTCTCGCGTTTATGTTAACTTTGGTACCACTTAAGATTTGTTCTGGAATTTTTACGATAGCTTTTGTTGAGTCTGCCGTTTTTACAGTAGTATTCCTACTTGCGATTTCATGCATTATAATGTTTTCAAGCTTTAGCGAAATAAGAATAAAAAATATTGACATACCTAAGAATATATGGTTAGGGACAATTAGCGCTCTTATTTCTGTTGCATTTTTCCTTTGCATATCATCATATTTTAATGACAACTCAAAGTACGATTTTGAATGGCAGCCTGTTTCAATGTCATTGTTATCAATTTTGTGCTGCATAACATTTGCTCTGAATGCAGCTACCTTTTTTACCGGAAAGAATTTTTTATCGGGCGTACCTTTCTTCATATTTTGCCCCACAATGTGGTTTGGAATGTCGATGATTTTGTTTTTATCAATATACAACAACAATGCGGATATTTATGAAGTAATACTTACAGCATTTTTGTCGTTGTTTATGATCTATCATACTCAAGTGTTTGCAAGTTCCTCGAATGCAAATGTTATAAGACAGATGTTTATTTTTGGATTACCCTCTGTTTTATTAATATTTGCGAAAAGTGTACCTGTAATAATAAAATACCTGACAGGTTCACAAATAAGCGAATTGTCAATATCAGTATCATCTCTGGAATTTCTTGTAGGATTATACATCGTTTTTGTTTTACTTGAATCATATAAACAAATCAATGCCCCTCAAGAACCAAAAGTACGCTCTATAAGCATTCATTGATTGTCATATAACTGCCGCTTACTGCACATAATTTATTAATTAATTTTTTAAGGAGTTGTAAATATGTCGATAAAAATTGGTATAAATGGTTTTGGAAGAATCGGAAGGATGGTCTTAAGAGCTTCTCTTAGCGAACCATCAATTGAAGTTACAGGAATAAATGATCCATTTGTAAATTCAGACTATATGGCCTATATGCTAAAATATGACAGCGTTCAAGGTAAAATTGATGCACAGATAAAATCTGAGAACGGTCTTCTTTATGTAAATGGAAGTATGATAAATATATTTGCGGAAAAGGAACCGAAAAACATACCTTGGGAAACAATAGGAGCAGAATATATAGTTGAATCCACGGGGGTATTTTGTACATCCGAAAAATCTAAAGCACACATTGAAGCCGGAGCTAGAAAAGTAGTAATATCTGCGCCGGCAAAAGACACCGTAACTCCAACATTTGTATGTGGCGTAAATTTGGAAAGCTACGAACCAAAAATGAACATAGTTTCAAATGCATCCTGCACAACTAACTGCCTTGCCCCACTTGCAAAAGTAATTAATGATAATTTTGGAATAGTAGAAGGACTTATGACAACCGTTCACGCAATTACAAGCACTCAAAATACTGTAGATGCCCCTTCAGCTAAAGATTGGCGAGGCGGAAGGGCTGCCGGATGCAATATAATCCCATCTTCTACTGGAGCGGCGAAAGCTTGTGCCCTTGTTATTCCGGAATTGAAAGGTAAACTTACCGGTATGTCTTTCAGAGTTCCTGTACCTAACGTTTCGGTAGTTGATTTAACTTGTAAATTAGAGAAATCGACTACGTATGAAGACATATGTGAAGTTGTAAAAAGAGCTTCTCAAAACGAAATGAAAGGTATTTTGGGATATACAGATGAAATGGTGGTTTCAAGTGATTTTTACGGAAATCCACATACTTCCATATTTGATGAAAAAGCAGGTATAATGTTAAACAGCAATTTTGTAAAACTTGTGTCATGGTATGACAATGAATGGGCTTACAGCTGTAAAATACTCGATCTTATAAAACATATGTATAAAGTAGATAATCAATAAATTATAATTTATTCCTCCGGATAGTTCGGGGGGAAATTTTGTTATCTGTTTTATTAGATTCTAATAATCAAAAATGGAGTAAAACCATTATCGGCTTTGCTCCTTATTTTTTGCTGCAAATATATATTTATTTTACTCCTATAACAACTCTTTCTATATTACTTATATCTCTAACTGAATGTAAATTCTTAAAATTATGTTCTTTCAATATTTTAATTACTTGTTCAGATTGATCCTTACCCACTTCAAAAGCTATGATACCACCGATTTTAAGTTTAGAGCTCCACAAATCAATTATTTTTCTATAAAAATACAATCCGTCATCTCCGCCATCTAGCGCCATCAAAGGTTCTTTTCTTACTTCTTTTTGTAGTGAAGATATTTCATCACTTTTTATATAAGGTGGGTTGGAAATAATAGCGTCAAAATATTCATTTTCAAATTTTTTATACACTTCAAAAATATCATCATTTATAAATTTAGATTTACTTTTATGAAGCTTAACATTTTCAATTATATAATTAAATGCTTCTTTGGATTTTTCAACACCATATATTTCTGAACAATTATTTAAATATCTCTCCAAAGTCAAAGCAATACATCCCGTTCCGCTACAAAGATCAATAAGTCTAGGATTGCGTACTTTAGAGAGGTATTTTAAAGCCTCATTTACAAGTACAGTAGTGTCATCTCTAGGTATCAAAACTCCAAATCCGACTTTAAATTTAAGTCCCATAAATTCCCATTCGCCCATTATGTACTGCAACGGTATATTCAATTTACGCTGATTTAAAATTTTCAATAAAACTTCTTTATAGCGTTGAGGAACGTTTTCATTTCCTTTAATAATCATATCAATTTTTCTCAAACTAAAATACTTGTTAAAAATATAATCAACTTCTGAATGAAAATCTTCAATCTTTGCATTTGAAAATTCATACAAAGCAAATTTATACAGTTCTTTTATTGTCATAGATTTGTCTCCAAATCAGAATCGTTTTCGGTATTCGTATCATTTAAAATAGTGGGAAAACTAACTGTTACAGTAGTTCCAAAGCCTTCTTCACTTATTATATTTAAACTTCCGCCATGCAAAGCTACTATTTCATCAACTATTGCCAGACCGATTCCTGAACCCTTTTTAAGATAATTGGCTTTATAAAATTTTTTCGTAACATTCGGGAGATGTTCTTTAGGTATACCACATCCATTATCGGTAACACTCACATAAACCATATCTCCATTGATTCCGGCACTTACGCTTACTCCTCCCCCCGCGGAAGTATATTTGAGTGCATTATCTATAATATTTATAAATACTTGACGAAGACGATTTTTATCTCCCATAATTGGAGGCAACATTTTGGGTTCGTTATATATCAACGTCTTTTCTTCATTGACAGCTCTTTCTTTAAACATACAAACAGCTTCACCGAGTTCTGCCAAAATATCTATTTTTTCCTTTATTAAATTGATGCGCTTATCCCTTATACTTGAAAAATCCAGTAACTCTTCTACTATACCTGATAATCTTCCCGCTTCTTTTACTATTGTATCTAAACCACGCTTTATAGTTGCAGGGTCTGAATCACAAATTTGCATAGTTTCGGCCCAACCTTTTATAGCCGTCAAAGGAGTACGAAGCTCATGAGAAACGGAAGAAATAAATTCATTTTTCATTTTTTCAGATGCATCCAATTCTTCAGCCATGTAATTTATAGTATCACTCAATTCTCCTATTTCGTCATCATATTTTTTATCTATCTTAATATGAAAATCGCCTCTGGCAATCATTTGAGCTTTAAGACATATTTCACTTACCGGTGTAACTATAGACTTTATAAACTGAGTACCTGATACAATTATAAATACAATCACCATGGAGCATAAAGTCAAAAGCATAACCATACCAAATACAATTCTTGAATTTGCTTCCTCCACAGATACTACATATCTTACCGCTCCTATATATCTATCAGAGCGGTCATAAATACATCTGGTAACAGCTATTAATTTTTCACCTTTAAACGATTTGCCTTCCCATATTCCAAATCCGTTTTGAGATTCTCTCGCCCTATCATAATCGGGTCTTATTTCAGGGTAATCCGGTAAAAATCCGGTAGAAGTTATTAAAATGTTATTATTTTCATCAAAAACCATTAGTTCCATTGTATCTCTATCAGGAAAATTTTTAATGTATTCCTTTGCCATATCTGAAAAATTGGTTTCTGTTTGTATTGAATAACTTTTAAACATACTATAAAGTTCGTTTGTTCTACCTTTTAAAGTTTGTTTAATACCACTATAAAAATAACCCCTAATTACTAAAGCAAATGCCGTAACCAGCACTGTAAAAATGCCAATTATAAATACCAAACTATTAAAAATCCAACGCCTTTTTATCCCTTTTATAGTCATAAAATAAATCCTTTTTGATTAATTTTCCCACTTGTAGCCCATTCCCCAAACTGTAATTATATGTTGAGGTATAGATGGATTATCTTCAATTTTCATCCTAAGTCTCCTTACATTTACATCTACAATTTTTTCTTCAGCTTTATTGTTTTCTCCCCACACATGATGAAGAATTTGAGTGCGGCTCAAAACTGTACCCGGGTTTGAGAAAAAATATTCCATTATTTGAAATTCTACCTGCGTAAGCTCAATAACTTGTCCTCGCTTCTTCAACGCTCTGTTTTTTAAGTTAAGAACGAATTCTCCAAATTTGATTTCTTCATGAAATTTGTTTTCAGTTCTCATGAGATTAAGTGCAACGCGTCTGTAAAGAGCGTCTACTCTAGCTACGAGTTCAGAAGGACTGAACGGCTTTGTTATATAATCATCTGCACCTAGCATTAAACCACTGATTTTATCCATTTCTTGAGCTTTCGCCGTAAGCAAAATTATACCTATAGTATCACTTTTTTTTCTAAGTTCCTTACATACTTTCATCCCATCTATTCCCGGAAGCATTATATCTAAAACAGCCAAATCAAAATCACCATTATAATTTTGAAAAATCTCTAAAGCTTTTTCTCCACTGTCTGTAGCTATAACTTCATATCCCGACCTTTGTAAATTTATAATTTCAAACTCTCTTATCGCTTCTTCGTCTTCGGCTATTAATACACGCTTCATGTAAAATCCTCCATAATTTATTTTTTTAATTTTTCAATCATATCAGCAGACACATCAATCTCAACAACACCATCCATATTACATTCGTAAGCATAAATAACATCTTGAGATGTTTTAAAATTCCTTGCCAAAATTATTAGTTCTTTTTTATTATCTTCATTAATATCTTTGATCCACACTTTTTCTACATCAGACGCATCTATTAAAACATCATTTATAATTTCATAACTTTCGTCTAAGCAAGAAAGCACAAAAACATGAACAGTATCAGATACATCAGGAGATTTACAGAATACAATTTTTAAATTTTTTCTATTTTCTAAATCTTCAAAACTTATGACTGAAGAGTATTTTCCTTCAAACAAAGGATAAACCCAAATTATCTCACTTTCCAAATATTCTTGAACAACACTTTTTATCTTGTTCTGATTCTCAGAAATTCTAGGGGGATTCATTGCACTTGGAATATCAAAAAAATTCTCTACTTTACATCCCGGAATTAAAACTAAAAATCCACATAAAAAAATTATTTTACAAACTTTAAATTTCAAAAACTGACCTCCATTTTTGATTTAGGCTATACTGTGAATTATAACATACTTTATCATTTATTTAAATGCATAATAAGGTATTTTAAATATTAAATGAAATATAGCTTTTAAAACGCCAAAAACAAAATTATTGACAATTAAATACATTAAATATATAATAAACTAAAAATATTATATTTTTCAAACAAAATAAATTAAAAATCGAGGGATGACTATATGGGACTTAAAAACAGACTAGGAACTCTTGGAGCTAATTACCGTACAAATGTTTTATATGATTTCAGTTTAGTTTCAAAGGCAGTATTTCACATTTTTGATTATGAAGGTGAGGATGACTCGTCCTTTCCATTTAATCTTATGGATAAAACATTGGAATTTAGATTTTCAGGTAAATTAACACATAAAGAAGCTCTTCCGGTTCAAATAAATCCTAACAGTATAAGAATAAACTATGGTGGAACAATAGGAAGTTCTAGACAAAAAAATACTACGCCAAAAACAAGTTCTCGTTTGGGCAACTATGAGATTGTACGAAAAGCAAATGAATACAGTGGTGGTGCATTTGACATAGATCTTGAATACGATGTATATGACGAATATATGATGAGAACGGCAGAAGGAGTAATAGGAAAAAGTTCTGTGTCTTTACTTTCATCAAATGATACAAGTTTGAGAAAATTGTGTGAATTTTCTTGTATGCCGGATATTTACGTTTTATTTGAATGGGGAGATATAGAGTGCTTTGGCATTTTTGAATCAGTAAATACTACTTTCAATACATTTTCGCAATGGGGAATCCCTTTAAAAGCTTCTGCAAATATTAACATAAGAAAGCAAGTTTTGGAAACCACTATTGACCATAAAGAAAAGTCTCCGAAATCTACTACTGTTATAAGTACTGCCGATTTTGCAAAAATGAAATCTTATAGAACATTAGAAAACGTAGCACTAACATCTCAGCTTATTGCTACTCAAGCTTTGAGATAAAAATGTAAATGTAAAAAAGGAGGTTTAACAGGATGGCATTTTCATCACTAACCCGAGACACACAATCAGCTACAAAAAGCAATAATAATCCCCTAATTCCAAATCCTCAGTTTGACACGTCAACCTCTCAATCTACAGCTAATAATGGAATAATCGAAAATATTAATAGTTTTATAGAAAAAGTAGAAAACTCAGAACAAAATTTCAGCCAGGAAGACTGTGCTGGACTATTAAAAGAGTTAGATAGCAGTACTCACATAGTTGGAAATATACAGATGGGAATTCAGGTGAATTGGCCCAACACAGATCCCAGATTGATAACGAAAGTGTTGAATTATGTACAAGCGCTCAGTATACTTGTAAAGCCTGTATACAATACTGATAGATCAGACATAGAAACTCTTCAAACGTTGGAGAAAAAATCAAGTTATTCAGGCATTGAATTTCCAGCTTCACTTGAACAAGAAATAGAATCAAAGATATCTAAGATTGAAAATTTTGTTGAATGTTTAGAACAAGCAGAAGATGGTAAAAAAGAAGCCGTTGAAAAACTGTTTTCTGAGAATAATGGATTAGAAAAATATATAAAAGAAAATATAATAGACAGAAGACGTGCAAAAGATTCTTATTCTTTCGGAACAGTTGATGATAAAACCGTTAGATTAGCTAAAATTTATGCTCTATATCAGATAAATAACGGCAATATTAATGATAATTTTGAAAATTTCAGTTTGTTGGTGTCCTTATTAAAAACTAAAAGAGTTTCTTCAGAAAAATTAATGCTAGCTGCAAAACAATATATAGGTAGAAAAAAATTATCCAGTGAAGATGGAAAAACCGATATTAAACAAGAAAATGAGATCTGGGGAGAACCGGATAACGCTTTTTTAGATGATTTAAAGAAAGACATCAATAGTAAATCATTTCAAGATTCTCTAGAAAAGGTTACTAATTTATATAAAGAATTTAATGATAAATACCATCAAATTAATCCTGCCCCCAAGGATAACAAGGCTTTTTATGAGTTATTACGACAAAACGAATACAGTGATTTTAGGTATAATTTGGAAAAAAAATATAAAAATTTAAACGAAGATGAAATATATAACATATTAAAAAATTCTTCATTTGCAGTAAAATTTGTAGGGGAACAAAAATTAAATGTAAAAAATATTGACGACACCATAACATATGGGAATTTTTTGAAAGAGTTTCAAGAGAATTTTCCATTTTCCAGTAGCCCAATCTCCAAAGAAAACGGTGATGAAGAAATGGGTGATGAGAATTATAAACCTAATGAAGGTCATGATGAAAAAGATGAAAACATTACCCCCGAAACCGAAGCTGAAGAGAATAGTGGTATACCTATTGCAGATAACAAAGAAGTTATAGATTACGTTGATGGTCTTTTTAGTGATGAGGAAGAATATTTTGATGGAAATATATTAGAATTATCCAATAAATTCAAAGGGTATACAATGAATGACAGGTGTAAAAAAGGTAGTTTAAAAGAGGTTGTAAAAATCGTATCAATGTTGAAATCTAAATACGGTTCTGCTAAAGGTTTGAAGAATATTTTAAATGTTCTGGAAAAATCAATTAATAAGTACATTAAAGACAACGCTGGTCTGCTGGAAATGATAGAAGATAGTGCTAAAACTAATGCCGATGTTGACAAAAATAAATTAGACGTTGTAGATATGTTAGAAGCTAATATACTTAACGCAGCGAATGCAATAAAACAACTGTGTGAGGGTGGAAATCAAAACCAATATGAAAATAGTGGTACATTCCATAAAATAAAAAGCAAACTCAAAAATGGAGTTCATAAAGCAAAAAATAAAATCACAGGTAAAAATGACGACAAATACAGTTATGAAAAATCCATATATATACTGGCTAAACTTCTCAGAGCAACCGAAGATAGTAAAATTAATCGTAAAGACGTATATGAAAGAAAACAGCTTGCAGCTGACGGTGTAAGAATTGCACGTATGATAAATTTAAGAGTAGAAGCCATTGACGCAGCTATGGGTGCACATGCATATCAAGGCTACATTCATCCAAGTGATGTTGATCATGTAGCAGAAGGCAGTCTTGATGAAAATTATGAAAAATTACAAGTCTTGTATCAACAATTTAAAAACTTAAAGTCTATTTCAAGTATGTTTACGGATGCCCCGCACAATAAAAATAACCAATCTGTAGATAACAATGATCAAAAACAAGCACATCGACCCCGCAAAGTTCTTGTTAAGTTTATCACAGATATGCTTGACCTTATAGAAAAAATAGAAAAATCCTTGAATATCGAACCACCCGATGATGAGGATAGAGGTTATGGCCCAGGTGAAAGCAGCGGTGGATATAGTGAAAACGTATTTATCAATCTACAACAATCGGAATTTTCTGAAATTAATGATGACGCTGGTAAAATTAATTGTAAGTACAAAGCTGTAAGGTTTGTATGCAGAGTTTTTGGAATTTTGGCATATAGTGTTAATAAATCTAAAATCGATAGTAAAGACGTAGCTCAATTGGAAGCTATAAGAGAAAAATATGCAAACAATTCAAGCGAAGAATCTAGAAAATTATATAGTGATGATTTAAATAAATCTAAAAAAGGTGACTTTATCGGTTACTCAAGCAATATCTCTGATGCAGTTGTTCCAAATATCAAAGAGGATATTGACAAATTGAAAGATCTGATTGAGAGTACAAAAGGATCAAAAGATGATAATGGTAAAATTTTGATTAATTATAAAGATTTTAAAAAATTATTTTCTAATACTATTGCCAACACCAAGGATTCTTCATCATGGATAGGTATGCCCGAAAAGTTCATCAACCGCTTCGGAGAGATTTTAGTTAAATTTTCTAAAAAATCGTTTAATCTTAAATACTTACACGATAGTAACGATAAAATGAACCTTGAAACTTTTGAAACATAGCCTTTATATTTAAAAACTTGATATTTTAAAAATGGTTAGCTCTTATGAGATTTTATTGAATCTTGTAAGAGCATTTTTTAACAATTATATCTGACCCTGCATACTATGTAAAAAACTATGTAAGCGAGGCAAAAATGATGGAAATAACCGTAATGCCACTGAGCAAATCTTCTGTCGGAGAAAATTTAAAAGTCATTGCTGTAAGATTGAACAAACAAAAAAAGCGCAGACTTTCCGACCTTGGAATATTGCCCGGAACAAAAATAAAAGTTCTTCAAAAAAGTCCTTGCGGCGATCCTGTAGCGTATTGTGTGAGAGGCACGGTAATAGCTCTGCGCAATGAGGACACCAAAAAAATAATAGTTGAAACTGTTTAAATTTAAAATAACATTAACCGGAGTTGACCTTACTTATGAACCTAACAAAAAGTTCAAAAACTAAAGTAAGGAAGTCTCAAAAAAATGCTTTATTAAAAAAATCAAAAACTATTGCCATAGCCGGAAATCCAAATGTAGGAAAGAGTACTGTCTTTAATGCTTTGACCGGTCTTAATCAGCATACGGGAAACTGGCCCGGAAAAACGGTTCAATGCGCTAGAGGAAAATATGTTTACGGTTCGACAGAATTTAAACTTGTAGACTTACCGGGAACATATTCGCTCATTTCTAACTCTCCGGAAGAAGAAATTGCCAGAAATTTCATATGCTTTGAAAATCCGGATGCGGTAATAATAACAGTAGATGCAACTTGTCTGGAAAGAAGTCTTAATTTAGCAATACAAATACTGGAACTAACAAAAAATGCTGTAATTTGTCTAAATTTAATAGATGAAGCTAATCACAAGAAAATTCATATAGATATAGACGAACTTTCATTACAATTGGGAGTACCTGTAATAGCTACAAACGCAAGAAAAGGAACCGGACTTAACGAATTAATGGAAAACGTGGAAAAAGTAGCTTTTAAAAAAATCAAAACATTCAGAGTAAAAAATGATTACGGAAATGATATTGAAAAATCTTTGGAAAAAATTGAATCTGTCGTAGAAAAAATTCAAAAATCAAATGTAAATTCAAGATGGATAAGTGTAAGACTTCTTGAAAGTAACCCGGATTTTTCATCTTCATTTGAAAATACCAGTGTTGATTATTCAGAAATTGAAGACACAGTAAAAAATGAATTGATTAATTTAAGTAAAAAAAACTTAAGTATCGAAACCATTCAAGAAAAGATATCAGAGTCATTGATAAAAAGAGCTGAAAAAATTTATAATCTATGTGTAAAAATTGAAAACAGAAATTACGATAACTCCGACAGAAAAATTGACAAAATTTTAACATCTAAAATTACCGGTTTTCCGATAATGATTTTAATGCTATTTGGAATTTTTTGGATAACAATTGTCGGCGCAAACTATCCATCGGAAATTATCGCTTCTGTCTTGTTTAAAGTGCAAGATATACTTTTGGAACTGATGAAATCTGCAAACTCTCCCCCATGGCTATACGGAATTTTAATTGAAGGAATTTACAGAACATTAGCTTGGGTAATATCAGTAATGCTCCCACCTATGGCTATATTCTTCCCTTTATTTACTTTTCTTGAAGATATTGGATATCTTCCACGTGCAGCATTCAATATGGATAACATATTTAAAAAATCGGGTGCTCACGGAAAACAAGCTTTGACAATGTGCATGGGATTTGGGTGCAATGCATGTGGAATAATCGGATGTAGAATTATAGATTCTCCAAGAGAACGAATAATAGGAATCCTTACAAATAATTTTGTTCCGTGCAACGGAAGATTTCCATTATTGATATCTGTTATTACAATGTTTTGTATAGGAAATACCATACCGTGTTGCGATTCTCTTTTTAAAGCATTAATTTTAACAGGAGCAATATTATTTGGAATTTCAATAACATTTTTAACGTCTAAACTCTTATCTATGACTATCTTAAAAGGAGTTCCTTCATCTTTTATATTAGAATTGCCTCCTTATAGAAAACCTCAACTAGGAAAAATACTTATTCATTCAGTTATGGAT
>CAKUZC010000005.1 GCA_934718145.1 uncultured Eubacteriales bacterium
GTGTTTAGTTTAACTTTTTTGATTATATATAATTTAAAATTAACTATAAAATTTTTAATTTTGGGTTTCTAGCGTTATTTTATTTTGCTAATAATTTTTGCTTTTTTACTCATGTCCAAAAACTTTATAAAAGAATTAGAAATGGATTCTTTAGCGGAATTTATCTTAAAAATGTCTTTGAATTTTTTCAATTGTAAGTTGCTCCTTGGTGTTTAGTTTAACTTTTTTGATTATATATAATTTAAAATTAACTATAAAATTTTTACTTTTGTACTTCTGACGTCATTATATTTATTTCATTTATAAGTTCGGTTACAAGATTTTCCTCTTCTACTTTTTTAAAAACCTTTCCTTTTTTAAATATAATTCCATAACCGTCACCGCCGGCAATTCCAATATCAGCTTCTTTGGCTTCTCCCGGGCCATTAACAACACATCCCATAATTGCCACTTTGAGACTGCTCTTATTGTTTTGGAGTAATTTTTGAGTTTCTTTAGCGATTTTTATAATGTCAATTCTTGTTCTCCCACATGTGGGACACGAAATAAAAGTGATTCCACGACTGCGAAGTTCTAGAGCTTTTAATATATTGAATCCTGCTTTTACTTCTTCGATTGGATCATCTGTAAGCGTCACTCTTATGGTGTCTCCGATTCCATCAAGCAGTAGAGATCCTATCCCTATAGCTGATTTTATAGTACCCATAGTTAATGTACCTGCTTCGGTAACACCAAGATGCAAAGGATATGAACATTTTTCTGCAATTAGCCTGTAACTTTTTACCATATTATTGACAGATGAAGATTTAATCGAAATTACTATATCGTTAAAATCAAATTTTTCTAGTAATTTTGCATTGTAAAGAGCACTTTCGCACATTGCTTCCGGAGTTGGTGCGGAATATTTGGCCAATATTTTTCTTTCTACCGAACCTGAGTTTACTCCTATTCTAATGGGAATATTCTTATTTTTGCATGCCTTTGCAACTGCATTTATTTTATCTTCATTTCCGATATTTCCGGGGTTAATTCTTATTTTGTCTATGCCGGCTGCTACAGATTCAAGAGCAAGTTTGTAGTCAAAATGAATATCTGCTACAAGAGGTATGTCAACATGATTTTTTATGGCGTCTATAAGCTTTACAGATTCCATATCGGGTATGGCAACTCTTAAAATTTCACATCCGGCCTTTTTCAATTTTATTGCCTGTTTTACACTGTTTTCGATGTCAAAAGAGGGGACGCTCAACATTGATTGAACCAAAATCGGATTATTTCCGCCTATTTTTAAGTTTCCTATTTTAACTTCATTGGAATTTCTTCTCATAACGTTTTACCTAATTTACAATTATTTTTTGTATCTAATTAAATTTTCCCGAACAAACGAAGAATATCACTGTAAGAAATATAAATCATGAGAGCGATAAACAAGAAAAATCCAAATGCATGAATCCATCCTTCATATTTGGGATTTACTTTTTTGCGTGTTATCATTTCGACTAAAAGAAAAATTAGACGTCCACCATCGAGAGCGGGAAGAGGAAGGAGATTTACGATACCAAGGTTGATTGTTATCATTGCCATTATCGATATGATATTGTTTACAGCGTCCATTATACCGGTTTTTAAACCGGTTGAAGCTGCTTCTCCTATTACAGAAGCAATTCCTATAGGACCTGCCATATTTGAGACGGCAAATCTACCTGTTATGATTCCCATTAAACTTACCCAAACTATTTTCACTGTTGAAAGCGTATCCATCCATGTTTGATAAATTAAAGTTATGAAATTTTTATCTGTTGTTTTTAGTTTGAAATCAAGTTTAGTTATTGATTTTCCATTACTTGTGCTGGATGTTTCAAATTTAACGCTTTCCAGTTCTATTGCCCTTCCGTTTCTCTTTACTTTAATATTAAATTCACTTTTCCCGTCGGCAGAAAGGTCAAAATACAAATCTTTGTAAGTGAATACAGGAGAGCCGTTTACGCTTAAAATCTCGTCACCTTGCATTAACCCAAATGAGGACGATACTGCATTTTCAGTGAATGAATCTACTGTTGTTGTGACAAATTTTGGACTTTGAATTAAAAGGAACATAGTCATTAAGAAGCCTAAAACCAAATTCATTATTGCTCCAAAGCAAACTATAATAAACTTTTGCCAAGCTTTCTTTTTTCCAAACGCAGAAGGATCATTGCTGTCGGCATCTTCTCCTTCCATTTCGCAAAACCCTCCTATTGGAAAGATTCTCAACGAAAAAAGAGTTTTGTTCTTTTTTATTTTGAATATTCTTGGACCCATTCCTAAAGCAAATTCGTTTACTTTTACTCCAAACTTTTTTGCCCAGAAAAAGTGTCCAAATTCATGTGCAAATATTATTAAATTAAATAAGATTATTCCGATTACTATCAATAATATAGACAAATTAACCACTCCTTTAAATTGCGTTTTTATTTAATTATATATTATCTTGATATAATATCAACATTTTTATTGTGTATATCTGATTTTAAACGACACTATATTAATTCTCTTACAAAATGGCGAGACGTTTTATCAATATGTAAAATTTCTTCCAAAGAAATCGGCAGTTTCACATTTTTAAAGTTTTCAACCGCAGATTTGACTAGTTCAACTATTTCACAAAATTTTATTTTTCCATTTAAGAACATTTCGACTGCTTCTTCATTTGCAGCGTTCAACACGATGGGAGTTCCATTGTTTGCACTTACGGTTTTTCTACACAAATCCATAGCCTCGAATGTAGCATTGTCAGGTTCGAAAAATGATAAATTCTTTATTTTGGAAAGATTTAAAGGATTTACTGAAGACTTAAACCTTTTTGGATAAGTTAGGGCATATTGTATTGGAGTTTTCATACTGGGAGTACCCATTTGAGCAATAACTGAACCGTCAGTGAGCTCAATCATTGAATGAACAATGCTTTCACGGTGAATAATTACGTCTATTTTGTTTTCCGGAACATCGAAAAGGTGGACGGCTTCGATTATCTCCAGACCTTTATTCATCATTGTAGCGCTATCTATGGTTATTTTTGCTCCCATTGACCAACTGGGATGATTGAGAGCATTTTTTATTGTTACATTTTCGAGCTCTTTTCTTGATTTGCCGAAAAAGGGTCCGCCTGAAGCTGTCAAAACCAGTTTAGATATGTCTTTTTTATCTTTGCAACTTTGCATACATTGAAAGATAGCACTGTGTTCGCTGTCTACCGGAAATATTTTTACACCGTTTTCAGATGCAAGTTTTGTAACCAAATTTCCTCCGGCGACTAGTGTTTCTTTATTTGCCAAAGCGATATCTTTCCCGGCATTTATTGCTGCCAACGTAGGTTCTAATCCTATCATTCCCGAAACAGCTGTTATTACACAGTCTGCCGATTTACAGCATGCCGCTTCGCAAAGACCATCTATCCCGGATAAAATTTCGGTAGAAGTGTCTTTCACTTTTTGTTTAAGTTCTTTGGCATACTTTTCGTCAAATACCGCAGCTATTTCGGGTTTAAATTTTCTTATTTGATTTTCAAGCAGAGAAATATTTTTATTTCCTGAAATAGAAGATATTTTAATGCCGAGTTCTTCGGCAACTTCTAAAGTTTGAGTCCCTATTGAACCGGTTGAACCCAGAACACATAAATTTTTTTTCAAAGGAATCACTCTTTTATTTTCAATTTTTTGATGTAATTACATTTCAATTATGGGAATTAATTTTATGAAAAAATACACGTATGGAATTGTAAAAATAACACTGTCAAATCGGTCTAAAATGCCTCCATGGCCGGGCATTAAAGTTCCGAAATCTTTTACTTTGCACTTTCTTTTTATGATAGAGAAACTCAAGTCTCCTAAAGCAGAAATCGGAGAACCTATAAGCCCTAAAACTATTATCAAAAAGTAATTTATTTGATGTTTTTCTGAAAATACAAAATTATTGAATATAAAAGCTACTAAAATCATGGATAAAACACACACTACTATTCCACCGATGAAACCTTCTATTGTTTTTTTTGGACTTATATCGGGACAGAGCTTGTTTTTTCCAAAAAATTTTCCACAAAAATATGCTCCCGTGTCAGACATCCAAGCGACAGAGAGAGCTAAAAGTACAAAGAAACTTCCATATATTCCTCCGAAATTTCTAAGATCTATTATTTTCCCCAGAGATACGGAAATGAGTATTGTCATTGTATAAGTTACGGCAACATGTTTTAGCCTTGTTGAAGGTTTTATAAGCATGACTGAAAACATCCATAAAGTGTATAAATACCAAGCTATTTCAGATATTGTTCCAAATCCGAACATCGGAATAAAACTTACAAAAATGAAAGTAGGAATTGTCATCATATAAGACTTAGAAATGTTCAGCACAGAAAAAATTTCTTTGATTGCCAACACAGCTATAACAGAGGTAATTATATTTAGGAGTATAGTACAGTTTTGATTAAAAAATAAAACAAATAAAATAAAAATTGCTCCGGTTATTCCCGAAATAATTCTCTTTTCCACTGTTACTCTCCTCCAAATCTCCTCGTACGGTTAAAATATTCTTCTATCGATTCATCAAAGATTTTTTCCGAAAAATCCGGCCAAAGTGTATCCGTAAAGTAAAGTTCCGCATAGGCGGACTGCCAAAGAAGAAAGTTTGACAGCCTTTTTTCTCCGCCCGTACGGATTAAAAAATCAACATCAGGTTGACCTTTTGTATAGAGATAAGAATTAAAATATTCTTCGGTTAAATTCGAAAAATTGCCGATGTCACTGTGAAGTTGCATATTTTTTATTGCATTTATTATTTCTGAACGTCCTCCGTAGTTCATGGCTATGTTGAGGTTCATGCCGGTTCGGTCTTTGGTTTCCGCTTCAATTGTATTTATCAAATTTTGAATGTCATTTGAAAATTTAGAAATATCTCCTATGAATTTGAGCTTGATATTTTCATTTTTAAAATCTTTCATTACATTCTTCAAATACTTTTTGAAAAGGAACATCAAAGCGGACACTTCAGAAAAAGAACGTTTCCAGTTTTCCGTGGAAAAAGCATATACGGTGAGGTGTCGGAGACCTATCTTGTTGCAATAAAGAGCAAGGTTTTTGAAAACTTCAGCTCCTCTGGAATGACCAGAGGTTGTAGGAAGGCCACGATTTCTGGCCCACCTTCTGTTTCCGTCCATTATTATCCCAATATGCAAAGGCAATTTTTTTTCTATATTCGAGTTTGACATAACTTAAAAAGTTCTCCAAAAATTTTTAAGATTACAGTGACATCACCTGGGAAATTTTAGAACCACAGATTTCTTCAATCTGCTTACAGAATTTATCGGTTAAATCTTGAATCTTTTTTTCGCCGGATTTCATTTCATCTTCTGTAATTTCGGAAGATTTTTTCATGTTTTTAATTTTGTCCATGACATCACGACGAATATTTCTTATTGCTATTTTAGATTCTTCTGCCATGGCGGAAACTTCTTTTGATATTTCTCTTCTTCTATCCTCAGTTAATTGAGGGAATATAAGTCTTATCACTTTTCCGTCATTTTGGGGATTTATACCTATGTCTGATTTTTGAATAGCTTTTTCCACAGCGTTTAAAATTGATATATCCCAGGGTTGGATAATAAGGACTCGGGCCTCCGACACCGAAACGGCAGCCACCTGATTAATTGGAGTGGGCGTGCCGTAATAGTCCACCGTAACTTTGTCTAAAACGGAAGCATTTGCTCTTCCGGCTTGTATAGAAGCGTATTCTGAGCTGAGACGTTCACATGTTGTTTGCATACGATTTTTCGTGTCATTTAGAATTTGATTCATAAAATTTTCCTCCTATTTATCATATTTAGTTTTCATAAAACTTAAAAATCTGAAAATAATTTATGGTTTGGCAATTGTTCCAAGATTTTCGCCATTAAGAGTTCTAGCTATATTTTCGGGGTTTTCCAAACTAAAAACAAGTACCGAAATATTATTATCACGACAAAGTGAAGCAGCTGTGGAATCCATTACCTTTAGATTTTTGGAAAGTACTTCCTCAAAAGTCACTTCAGTGTATTTTTTTGCGTCCGGATTTATTTTAGGGTCGCTGTCATATACGCCGTCGACATTTGTAGCTTTGAATATTGCTTCTGCTTGAATTTCGGAAGCTCTCAAAGCTGCTGCGGTATCTGTAGAGAAAAATGCGCTCCCAGTTCCGTATCCAAAAATTACAATCCTTCCTTTTTTAAGGTGGTGGATAGCTCTTTCCGGGGAATAGAGTTCACCTACTTGAGGAAGTGCAACTGAAGTCATAATTTTTACTTTTGCTCCGATTTCTTCCAAAGAGTCCGCCAGACCAATTGCATTCATAACAGTTGCCAACATTCCCATGTGGTCAGCTCTGACTCTGTTCATGCTTCCGCTGGATCTACCCCTCCAGAAGTTTCCTCCTCCCACAACTATCGCTATTTCACACCCTGATTCACTACAGTCTTTAATAACTTTTGCTATGGGTTTTATTGTATCAAAATCTATTCCTGTTTTTTTGGTTCCGGCTAGCGCTTCTCCGCTGAGCTTAATTAAAATTCGCTTGTAATTGGATTCCAAATGCAGACACTCTCCCAAATTTTAGATTTAATATTAATTTCTGTTAAAATGCATTACTCATGATATATTTTTTCACTCATATGATATTCTAACCTAATAAATAAATTATGTAAATACTTTGAAGTGCCCAATTTTTTTATTTTTAGCCATTCTAGAGCTGTTTGGAATGATTATGTATAAAAATTAATATTATAAAATTTTCTAATAGTTGTTGACATTTTAAATATTTGTATCATAATTCTATGTGAATGAAAGTAAATTCTGTACTCAAAATATTTTTATGAAGTGAGGTATTAAAATATGGAAGATATGATAGGAAAGATAATACAAATGGATAAGGAAGCGCGCGAGAGCCTCACTAAAGCAAATCAGCTTAAAATAGATGCCGAGCGTAAAATAAGCGATATAAAAGAGCAAAGAAGAAACGAATATATAGACAGAGCGCGTACAAACATAAAAGTTTTAGAAAAGGAAGAAAAAGTCAAAGCTGCTGTTAAACTTAAAGTCATCGAGAATACTTATGAACAAAAGTACAGCAGAATAGAAAAAGTTTACTATGACAATAAAGACAAATGGATAAAAGCCATAGTAGACAGGGTGATACAAAAATAAATTAAAGGTGGTGAATGCCGTGCGGTCTTTGAGCTCAAGGATTTGCTTTCGGCTTTGGTTATGATTTCATATGCCTCAAATGCGGTTCTCTCAAAAGCTCGTGCGATGTACGGAAAAAGCATAAATTCGAAAAATTACGGCGAACTTCTTTCATGTAAGAGCATTCCGGATATAGCTTCATATCTCAAAAAAAAGACAAATTATTCTTCAGCTCTCAATAATATAAACGAAAATAGTGTTCATCGTTCTGAACTCGAAGAAAAACTCAAATATAAGCTTTTTATAGATTTCGAAGCACTGGGACGATATGATATTTCAGTTGGAGAACATTTTTTCGAGTATATAATAGCACGAGCTGAAATAGAGCAGTTTATGCATAGTCTTATGCTTTTGAATGCCGGTAAATCCGGGGAATATATAAAAACCATACCGGAATTTTTTTACAGTCATGCAAAAGTTGATCTCAAAGCTTTGAAAAATATCAGAAATTACGATGACTTTCTTGAAATAGTTAAAAAATCTGCCTATTACAAAGTCCTCTTACCGTTTAAACCGTCAAAGGGGAAGCGTCTTGACCTTACGGCAATCGAAACCGCTCTTTATAATCATCTTTATAAAACGGTGTTTGCAATTATAGACAAATATGTTAAAGGTAAAGCAAGGAAAGAGCTTAAAGATTTTTTCAATTTGTATATAGACCTTAGCAATCTTATTAGAATTGTTCGTATGCGTAAATTTTATAATTTAAGTTTTGAGTATATGATGTCCGCGGTCATGGAGCAGGGAACACTTTCTAAAGAGCAACTGAAAGCGTTTATACAGTCTCCTACCGATAAGCAAATGATGCTTGACATGAAAAATACCAGAATGGGTAAAAAGTGGTTTTCGAGAGGTCTTGATGTGATAGACAAAGTTCCGATTAATATGAGGTACGATTGGTGTCGACATAACATAAGATTTTCAATTTCTCCTCCGGTAGTGTTAATTTCGTATATATTTTTGAAGGAAATCGAAATTTTAAACATAATAACCATAATCGAGGGGATAAAATATAGACTTCCCGTAGATGAAATAAAAAAAATGCTTATAGGATTAAATTAAAAAAGTGAGGTGCTGATTTTAAATGGCTGTGTCCGAAATGAACTTTATAAGTATGATAGGTCCAATAAATAAACTTGGAGATTTGGTTAATATTTGCGGTGAATCAAAAGTTTTTCAACCGGATAATGTGTTTTCCTTTTACTCCGATACTGATGGTTTTTCACAGGTAACCGAAGAAAACCCTTACTCTGAACCGCTTCAAGATTTGCAAAATGCCATTTATTCTTGCGGTGGTAAGCCGGTTTTTGTGGATATCGAAGATTTCAAGGTGAATAAACCAAAAATTGACCGCTATGTAAAATATATTTCTGAAAATGTTTCTCAGACTGTAGAAAATAAGCGTACACTTTACAGAAATCTTGCGGAGTACAAGGAAGAAATTGAGATTTTGAAGCATTTTTACGGTCTTAATCAAAATATCAGTGACGTTCTTGCATGTGAATATTCTAAAGCACATTTTGGAAAAATACCCAACACGTATTATCCGAAGCTTTCGGAACTTGCACAAGAGAACTCAAAAAAAGGTGTAGAGCTTTTATTTTTTCAGTTGACATCTGATGATGAATATCAGTGGGGAATATACTTTACGGATATAGAGAACGAAAATGAAATAAATCGTCTTTTTTCATCTTTGTATTTTGAAGAGGTAAAGCTTAAACCCTACGAAAAAACTCCCTACGAAGCTGTTTCGGAATTGCAGAGTTTGAGAACTGAAATATACAGAAAGATTGAAAACATTGATAGAAAGATATCTGAATTTTGGGAGTCTCAAAAAGGTCGATGCATGAAGTTTTACACAAAACTCAAAGAACTTAATACTTATTTTGAAATAAAATCCTATGCTGCGCAGTATAATGATAGTTTTATGCTTGTAGGTTGGGTTCCGAAAGAAAGTTTAGAACTCTTTAAATCTAAAATAAACAAAGTAAAGGGAATTGAGTATTCTACCGAAGAGGGAAAAGATATGCTAAGTCATATGCCTCCGGTAAAGCTCAGGAACAATAAGCTTTTTAGACCATTTGAGTTTTTTGTTGATACCTATGGAATGCCATCTTACGATGAACTTGACCCAACAGCATTTGTTGCCATTACTTACAGTATACTTTTTGGAATAATGTTTGCGGATTTAGGTCAGGGTTTGGTAGTTTCACTTGTCGGATTCCTTATGTGGAAATTCAAAAAAATGAAGCTTGGAAGCGTACTTATACCTTGTGGAATTTTTTCGGCAATATTTGGGACGCTTTTCGGTTCGGTGTTTGGTTTTGAACATGCTTTGGACTCATTTTATAAAAATGTGTTCGGACTTTCAGAAAAACCGATTGAGGTTATGGATTCTTCTACTACAAGTTATATACTTTACGTCGCCGTTGGAATTGGAGTGGTGCTGTTAATTATTGCAATGGTGCTTGGAATCTATTCGGCGTTTAAGCGAGGACGAAAAGGAGAGGCACTTTTTGGACCAAATGGAATATGTGGACTTGTGCTCTACTCTTCGGCAATGTTTATGCTAGTTGATATGGTGATGCTTCATACTGGAGTAGTCAATACCGCATATACAGTTTTGTTTATACTTGTGCCGATGATACTTTTGATGTTCAATGAAATACTCATAAAAATAGCAAATCACGAGCGTAACTGGAAGCCCGACAATTGGGCAGATTACATTATGCAAAGCGTAATTGAACTTTTTGAAGTAATTCTCAGTTATGTCACGAACACAGTATCGTTTTCTCGTGTGGGAGCATACGTTTTAGGTCATGCAGGAATGATGATGGTTGTATTCACTTTAGCAAACATGTTTAGCGGAGTGGGATATGTCATCACTGTGATCATAGGAAATACAGTTGTTATTCTGCTTGAAGCGCTTTTAGCAGGAATTCAGGTTTTGAGACTTGAATTTTATGAAATGTTCAGCAGATTCTTCGAAGGCCAAGGAAGAGTATTCACCCCTGTTACGGTCAAAGAGGATGTATAAAAACGCTTTTCAATAAAAATTTGAAAATAAATTAAATAATTCTATTTTGGAGGTTATTATTATGTCATTTTTGTATTTTATTATTCCGGGACTTTCAATCGCACTTAGTACATGGTTAGCTATTAAAGCAGTAAAAAGAGGAGCGAATAAAAAGAAAGCTGTAGCTCTTCAAATATGTTCAACTGCATTTGTAGCATTAATGTGCTTCATAATGCCGGCAGTTTCAGCTCATGCTGAAAGTACAGAAGCTGCTTCAACTGTGTCATCTGCCACCGCTGCCGCCAATGCAAGTGCTTATGGAGTTGGACTCATAGCTGCTGCTTTGGTTACAGGTCTTTCAGGAATTGGTGGAGGAATAGCTGTTGCCTCAGCTGCACCAGCCGCAATTGCCGCTACTTCTGAAAATCCTCAAGTATTTGGTAAAGCTCTTATTCTTGTTGCACTTGGAGAAGGTATTGCAATTTTCGGACTCGTTGTTTCAATAATGATGTTCGGTAAGCTTGATTCTTTAGTATTAGGAGCATAAGGACATGCGTTTTGAGCTTATAAGTGATAATACCGATACTTTAGTCGGGATGCGTTTAGCGGGTATAACCGGAGTTATTGCTCGTACACCCGAGGAAGTGGAGAAATCAATTGACAGCGCTATGAAAAAAGATGACGTTGCGATAATTTTAATCACCGAAAAGCTTGTAGAAATGTGCAAAGAATATGTTTATAACTTAAAAAACACCTGTAAAAGGCCGTTGATAGTTGAGATTCCGGACGGGAAATCAAAGACCAATAAAAAAGATGCCATAACAGGTTATATAAAAGAAGCAATCGGACTTAAAATTTAGCTTGCAACGAAGAACGGAGGCGAAATAAGTGCATAAAAGCTTTAAATCCAGTAACTTTTTGAACACCATAGATAAATATGCAAAGCGTCAAAAATCAAAAATTACAGATGAAATTAAAGAGATAGAGAAGCGTGAACTCGAAAAAGCAGAAGCCGAAATTATGGAAGATGTCAACAACATGATTCAAAAAGAACTTATAAGCATGAAAAATAAGATAGTTGTTGAAGTTTCTCATAAAGAGTTGGATGAACGCAAGAGAGTTTCTCAAAGGCGTCGGGAAATGATGAAGGAAATTTTCAGAGAATCAAGAAATAAGCTTATTGATTTTACTTTTTCTGAACGATATGCCGAAACTCTTAAAGAATACGCTTCACAAATATCCAATGTTCTTACGGAATCCGATACGATACTTTTCGTTAAAGAAAGCGATTTAAAGTACTCCGATATGATTCAGAAAGCTTTTGGAAGAAAATGCGAAATAAGTGTTGCTGATGATATAATTATAGGCGGCATAAGGGGATACAGTCAGAGTCGTGGTCTTATAGCCGACGAAACACTTGATGCAAAGCTCAAAGACGAAGAAGATTGGGCGGCGGAGAATTTCGGAATACTTTTGGTTTAGTAAAAAATATTTAATTTTTAGGTCAGGAGGGTGAGCACCCGCAGCAGGTTTTCTGTATGTGCTTGTTACCGATATGAATGATAATAATGTTATATATGGCATAAACGGTCCTGTTGTGACCGTTAAAGAAACTAAATCATTTTCCATGATGGAAATGGTATATGTCGGAAATGAACGTCTTATAGGAGAAATAATAGGCGTTACCGACGAATTAACCACAATTCAAGTTTATGAAGAAACTACCGGACTTAAGCCCGGTGAACCCGTAGTGGGTACAGGAGGTCCCATGAAAGTCTGTTTGGGACCGGGTATGCTTAACAATATTTTTGACGGAATTGAGCGTCCGCTTAAATCAATTCAAGAGGAAAGCGGTTCATTTATAGGTAGAGGTTGTAGTGTACCTGCTCTTGATCCGGAAAAATTATGGGATGTTGAAATTTGTGTGAAAATCGGAGATTTCCTAGAGAGCGGCACAATATACGCAAGATGTCCTGAAACTTCTGTCATAGAGCATAGATGTTTGGTTCCACCGAACATTAACGGAGAAGTAGTGGAAGCAGTACGAAATGGTAAATACAAAGTAAACGATGTAATTGTAAAGATTAAAGAGTCAGATGGTAAAATTCATGAGTTGACTCTCTGTCAGTATTGGCCGATACGTATTCCCAGACCTATGAAAAAGAGGTTACCTTCTAATATTCCTCTCATAACAGGACAGAGAATAATAGACACACTTTTCCCGGTTGCAAAAGGCGGAGCAGCTGCAGTTCCGGGAGGATTCGGAACAGGAAAAACAATGACTCAGCACCAATTAGCAAAATGGTGTGATGCAGACATAATAGTTTATGTTGGATGTGGAGAACGCGGAAATGAAATGAGTCAAGTCGTGGATGAATTTTCGAAACTCATTGACCCGAAATCCAACAAACCTATGACGGAAAGAACAATTTTGATAGCAAATACTTCAAATATGCCGGTGGCTGCACGTGAAGCATCTATTTATACCGGTATAACTCTTGCGGAATATTACCGTGATATGGGATATGATGTTGCTATAATGGCAGATTCTACGTCTCGTTGGGCGGAAGCACTCAGAGAAATTTCCGGACGTCTTGAAGAAATGCCAGCAGAAGAAGGATTTCCACCGTATTTACCTTCTCGTTTGTCTGCATTTTATGAAAGAGCCGGCAGAGCGGAAACTTTGAGCGGTAGTGAAGGTTCAGTTACAATAATAGGAGCGGTTTCTCCGCAAGGTTCAGACTTTTCCGAACCGGTCACACAAAATACAAAACGTTTTGTAAGATGTTTTTGGGCTCTTGATAAGGCACTTGCATACGCCAGGCATTATCCTGCCATTAACTGGATAAACAGTTATAGTGAATATTTTGGAGACCTTGATCCATGGTATTCAAAAAATGCAGGGGATTCATTTATAAGATACCGTAAAAAAATAGCTTCTATTTTGAGTGAAGAAGATAAACTCATGGAGATAGTAAAACTCGTCGGAGCGGATGTTTTGCCCGATGACCAAAAACTTATAATAGAAATAGCAAAGGTAATCAGAGTAGGATTTTTACAGCAAAACGCATTTCACAAAGACGATACATTTGTACCTTTAAAGAAACAAAAAAAGATGATGAAAGTAATTCTTTATTTAAATAAAAGGGTGCGTCAGCTTATAAGTGCCTCAATACCTATTTCAAGAGTCATTGAGACAGGAATTTTCGACAAACTTACACGTATAAAATACGATGTACCGAATGATAAACTTGAATTACTTGATGATTACAAACGTATGATAGATGAGACGTTGAATAAAATAATCGGCGATAGGCCGTAATGAAAAAGAGGTGAGATAATTGGTACTAAATTACGTTGGATTAAAGGAAATAAGCGGTTCTCTGATAGTTTTAGACGGAGTTGAAGGTGCTTCTTATGAAGAAGTTGTAGACATCAAACTTGGTAATGGAAATTATAGAAAAGGCCGTATAGTTCAAATTGAAGGCGATAGAGTTATAGTACAGGTTTTCGAAGGGACTCAAGCAATTGCTCTTGATGATACAAAAGTTAAGCTCAAAGGTCATCCAATGGAGATTTCTCTTTCTCCTGAAATTTTAGGTCGTGTTTTTAATGGTTCGGGCGAACCAATAGACAATTTGGGAAAAGTTTTTCCACATAAAAAGATGAATATTAACGGAACTCCGATAAATCCAATTGCTAGGGAATATCCTAAAAATTATATAAATACGGGAATTTCTTCGATAGATACACTTTCTACTCTTATAAGAGGACAAAAACTTCCGATATTTTCAAGTTCAGGAATGAAACACAATGAACTTGCGGTTCAGATTGCTCGTCAAGCAAAACTTGCTGAAGGAGAGGAAAATAATCTTGCAATAGTTTTTGCTGCTATGGGAGTAAAGAATGATGTTGCGGAGTATTTCAGACGTAAGTTTGATGAATCTGGAGTAATTGAAAGAGTTGTAATGTATCTTAATCTTTCCAATGATCCGGTAATAGAAAGAATTTTAACTCCCAGATGTGCACTTACCACAGCCGAATATCTTGCTTTTGAACTCGGAATGCACGTTCTTGTAATTATGACAGACATGACCTCATATGCTGAAGCACTTCGTGAATTTAGCTCTTCAAAAGGAGAAATCCCGGGTCGTAAAGGTTATCCCGGATACCTCTACTCAGATTTTGCTTCTCTTTATGAGCGTGCCGGTATAGTAAAAGGTAAAAAAGGTTCTGTTACACAAATTCCAATCCTTACCATGCCAAATGATGATATAACTCACCCGGTACCCGACCTTACCGGCTATATTACAGAGGGTCAGATTGTTCTTGACAGATCAATAGATCGCAAAGGATATTATCCTCCTATTTCTGTTTTGCCATCTCTTTCAAGGCTCATGAAAGACGGAATAGGAGAGGGCTTTACCAGAGCAGACCATCCAGAACTCGCTAATCAACTTTTTGCATCTTACGCAAAAGTTCAGGATGCAAGAGCTTTAGCGTCAGTTATAGGTGAGGAAGATTTGTCGCCGATAGATAAATTGTATATCAATTTTGGAAACTCTTTTGAAAAGCAATTTATTAATCAAGGATTTAATGATAACAGGTCGATAGAACGAAGCTTAGAGCTTGGCTGGAGACTTCTTTCGACACTTCCCAGACAAGAACTTGATAGAGTCAGTGGTGAAACTCTTGATAAATACTACATTGATGATAAGGAACTTCTCGAGCGTAAAAATAAGATTGATTTTGTTGAAGATGAAGCTTCTGAGGAAATTGATGACGACATCGACGACGCAGATGACAATTAGTTTTTAAGGGAGGTAAATTATGTCAAATCAAGTAGCTCCCACAAAAGGCAATTTAATAGCCGCAAAGAAATCTTTTGAACTTTCCAAACTCGGATTTGAACTCTTAGACAGAAAAAGAAATATTTTAGTCAGAGAAATGATGGCGCTTATCGAGCGTGCTGAGGAAATTCAAAACAATATAGATGAGACTTATACAAAAGCGTTTACAACTTTGCGAAAGGCCAATATAGCTCTTGGTGTGTGCGAAGAGTTATCACAAGCCGTACCGGAAGAATCTGAGCTGAGTCTTTCTTTTAGAAGTGTTATGGGTGTTGAGATACCGATAGTTCAGTTTAAACAAAAAGAAGTTGATGAAATTCCTTTCGGGTTGTATGATTCAAATTCCGATTTGGATAAAGCTTATTCTTGTTTTAGAGAGGTAAGCAAAATGACAGCAAGTCTTGCTGAGGTGGAGACAAGTGTTTACCTCTTGGCAAATGCAATAAAGAAGACTCAAAAGAGAGCAAATGCTCTTAAAAACATTATGATACCAAAGTTTGAAAACCAAATAAAATCCATTTCTGATGCTTTGGAAGAAAAAGAACGCGAAGAATTTTCCAGACTGAAAGTCATAAAAGGTTTTAAAGAAAAATAAAAATACTGATTCATAACAGATTTTTTCATTGTGAAAGGTCTGTTATTTTTTATTATTTTATGTACAAATTACTAAAAAGGTATTGACTTTAATTATTTTTTAGATTATTATCTGTAAATAGCAGTAATATATAGTTTTATCTAAAATAAAAATTTGAGGAAAGGTGAGTAATATGTCAGGAAATGAAAGCAGTCTATTTCGAAAGAGCTCGTTGGAAAGGGTTTCTTCTCCGGAGCAGCTCAATGAGTATATTAAAGTTACTAATCCGAGTTTAATTGCGATACTCATTGGTATATTTACAATTTTAGCCGCCGGAGCAGTTTGGATTTTTTCAGGCGGAATACCTAAAACAGTTGAAATGCCCGGAGTAATTGCTAAAGATATGAGTGATTCTCAAAAAGTTTATTGTTATGTTCCCATTTCTGCAAGCAAACGTTTAAAGGAAGGTATGTCAGCGAGGATTTCCCCTGAAGACGCTCCAAGTGCAGAATATGGTTATATGAATGGAACAATACTTAAGATCAGTGATGATGTTGTTACTGCTGATTATTTGAAGTCTAAATTTGATAACCCTCAAGTTGTAATCCCTCTTGTAAGTTCAGCGATGCAAAATGGCAATGTTATGGAAGTCGAAATTGGTTTAGGTCCATGGTCGAATGACAAAGGTAATGAGGTTGAAATTGTAGAGGGTACTAATTGTGAAGTATCCGCGATAATAGGAGAGACAAAGCTTTATGAATTAATATTTGAAAAATAAATGTTAGGGGGTGCGTAGATATGTTACGCAAAAGGTTAAAAGTGCCGGTAGTTATGCAAATGGAAGCACTTGAATGCGGTGCGGCGTGTGTTTGTATGATAGCGGCATACTATAAAAAATGGGTTCCTTTGACGCAAGTTCGTGCAGATTGTGGAGTTTCACGTGATGGAAGCGTGGCAAAAAATATGCTTGCAGCTGCGCGTTCTTACGGATTTGAAGCAGGAGGATACAGATTAGAACCTTCTGCTTTGGGTTCGCTCCAACTTCCGGTAATAATACACTGGAATTTCAATCACTTTGTTGTATTGTGTGGTATAAACGAAAAAAAGAATAAGTACTACATCAACGATCCGGCTCGAGGTAAGGTTACAGTTTCGGCAGAAGAATTTGACCAATCTTTTACCGGAATTGCATTGACAATGATTCCTACAGCTGATTTTAAACCCGAAGGTAAGCCAAAAAGTGTTTTTTCGTTTGCTAAAAGGTGTCTTAAAGGAGCTCTTGTGCCGTTCATCTTAGCGGTGCTTATAAGTATAGTGGGTGATGTTATCGCCACAACTTCCCCAATGTTTACTCGTATATTTACGGATAATTTGCTTACCGGAAAAAATCCGGAGTGGCTGCTACCGTTTTTGGGTATTATGGGGGTAATATTACTCATTCAGGTGCTGGTGGGTATAATAAATTCAGTTTATTGGCTTAAAATTGAAGGGAAATTTGCTTTGACTTCCAGTGCCGAATTCATGTGGCATGTGCTTAGATTGCCTTTAGATTTCTTTTCTCAGAGAAATGTCGGCGACGTTGTTTCTCGTCAAGATTCCACGTCTTCTATAGCTCTTACTTTAATTCATAAAATAGCGCCAATGTTTAGTGGAATTGTTTCTCTTTTCTTTTACCTCTTCATTATGCTCAAATATAGCTGGGTGCTAACTTTAATAGGAATCGGTGCTACTGTAATAAATATGTTTCTTGCGAGGTACATGTCTGAAAAAATGTTGGATTTTCAAAGAGCTTCAATACCTAACCAAGGAAAACTCATGAGTGTAACGTATTCCGGATTTGAAATGATAGAAACTATAAAATCCACGGGAGCGGAAAGTGGTTATTTTGAAAGATGGGCCGGATATTTCGCCAAACAAAACAATGCTGTTGTAGCTATATCTAAATTTACTCAATATGTAGGAGTTATACCCTCACTTGTAGATAGCTTATCAAGTTGTATTTTGGTTCTTTGCGGTATTTATATCATTATGCAGGGACATTTTACCGTAGGTATGTTAGGCGCATTCCAAGGTTATTTGTCAATGTTTTTGAGCCCTGTAGGAAGCATCATAGATATATATCAAAATTATGTCGGTATGCGTTGTGAAATGGAACGAGTGGAAGATGTTTTAGATTATCCGGTAGATGTTCCTGAAACCTCGAATACTGTCTCCAAAGATGATACTAAACTAAAAGGCTATATAGATGTAAAAGGAATTACTTTTGGATACGGAAAACTTGCCAAGCCCCTTTTGGAAAATTTTAATATGAGTCTAAAACCGGGTGAATGGGTAGCTGTTGTAGGAGGAAGCGGAAGTGGAAAATCTACTGTAGCTAAATTGATAACCGGTCTTTATAAGCCGTGGAAAGGCGAAATAACTTTTGACGGAAAGAAAAAAGACGAAATAGATCCCTATAAATTCCATAGTTCAGTTGTTATGGTTGACCAAGATAAAGTAATGTTTCACGATACTGTTAAAAATAATATCAGAATGTGGGATGAATCAATTGAAGATTTTGCAGTTACATTAGCTGCAAGAGATTCCGATATACACAGTGCAATAATCTCACGTCCGGACGGATATGATCATGTGATAAGTGAGGGAGGAACTGATTTTTCAGGCGGACAGTGTCAACGTATTGAAATTGCTCGAGCCCTTGCTCAAGAACCTACTGTCATTATTTTGGATGAAGCTACATCGGCTCTTGATGCCAAAACTGAGAATATTGTAATGAACAATATCAGAAAATCAGGATGTACGTGTATAGTTATAGCTCATAGATTGTCGACAATCAGAGATTGTAATGAAATAATAGTTCTGGATCATGGAGAAGTTGCCGAACGCGGTACTCATGAAGAACTTATGGCGAATAACGGTAAATATAAAGAACTTGTAATAACAGAATAGGAGGTGAGCGTATATGGAGACAAATTTTTTAGAAAGTCAGATTGAAAAAAGAAGAAAAAGCGATGAAGATATGTATTGCGGAGCATTTTCAGATTTGCTTTCGATAGTCGGTATAAATACCCCAAAAAAACATAGACAAGCTAAAGGAGCGGTTGCTCAGATATTAAGGTATTTGGGAAAAGAGGTTCCCACTGTTCCGGATAACTTAAATACTTTGGACGCTCAACTGGATTATATGTTAAAGCCCTCAAATACTATGCGTAGACGTGTAGAATTGAGAAATGAGTGGTGGAAAGACAGCACAGGATGTCTTTTGGGTTCTACGAAAGATGGAAATATAATAGCAATTTTCCCACGTAGATGGGGAGGCTATGAGTATGTTAATAATGAAGGAAAAAAGATAAAAATAGATAGTAAAACCGCAAAGGATATAAATGTCGATGCTTTCTGTTTTTATCGTGCGTTCCCTCTTACATCTCTTAAGATAAAAGATCTGATAAAATTCATGATTGAGAGTCTTTCTTTTGTGGATGTAGTTTTCATATTGGGTGCATATGTTTTTGCACAGTTATTAGGTATGACCGGACCTATAATTCAAAAAATTATTTATAAAAACATAATACCATCCGGCGTTCTTTCTCTTATTTGGCCGCTTGCCGTGTTTTATATAGGTAAAACCGTAGGGGAAACTTTGGTTTCAATTACAAATAGTATAGTTTCAAATAGACTTAGTATAAGGATGACTACTTCTGTAAATAGTGCCATAATGATAAGATTTTTTACACTGCCTACTAAATTTTTTAAGAAGTATACAGCCGGCGAATTGGCAAGCAGAATGGGATATATTGCTTCTCTTTGCCAAATAATTATGCAGTCGTTTTCTGCTACGCTTTCAGCTGTGTTTTCATTAGCTTACTTTTTCCAGATGTATCAATATGGTCCCTCATTGGTTTTGCCCGGCATGATTATCGTGGTAATAACGGTAATTTATCAAGTATTTATGACTCTTTATCGTCAGAAAATATATAAAAAGAAACTTGATCTTGATCCGAAATTACAGTCTTTGACTTATGCTCTTTTCGGAGGAATACAAAAGATAAAAGTTACAGGTTCTGAAAAAAGAGCTTTTGCAAAATGGGCTGAAAGTTATTCCGAAGTTGAAAAACTAGATTATTCTCCTCCTGTATTAATTAGAATAAGCGGAATTATAAGTTTAATAATATCTACTGTAGGACAAATGATTCTTTATTATGTTACAGTTACAAGCGGTGTAAGTTTGGAAGATTATATGGGATTCAATTCCGCATATGGTGCGGTTACGGGTGCAATAATGTCTCTTAGTGGAGTGGCCCTTCAGTTTGCCAATTTAGAGCCGATTCTCAAAATGATTAAACCGGTTATGGAGCAAAAACCTGAAAGCAGTTCCGGACGCAAAATACCTACTTCACTTTCGGGAAATATCGAAGTAAACAATCTTTCTTTTAAATATGATAAAGACGGTCCTACTATTTTGGACAACATCAATTTAAAGGTTAAAAGAGGCGAGTATGTCGCGATAGTAGGAAAGACGGGATGCGGAAAGTCCACTCTCATGAGAATTTTGCTTGGTTTTGAAGACCCGGAATCAGGAGCGGTTTACTATGATGGACATGACCTTTCCAGTCTTGATTTGAGAAGTGTACGCCAGAAAATAGGTGTGGTAATGCAGAATGGTTCGTTGTTCCCTAGCGATATTTTTTCTAATATAATAATAACTTCTCCATGGAAAACAATGGATGACGCTTGGGAAGCTGCTCGTATGGCGGGAATAGAAGACGATATAAAGGCAATGCCCATGGGAATGCACACTCTTATTTCCGAAGGAGCCGGTGGAATTTCCGGAGGTCAAAAACAAAGGTTGATGATAGCACGTGCTATTATAAATAAGCCATCTATACTATTTTTGGATGAAGCTACATCTGCTCTTGACAACATAACTCAAAATCATGTTGCAAACAGTATTTCGCAGCTTAAGAGTACCAGAATAGTTATAGCTCATAGACTTTCCACAATTAAAAATTGCGATAGGATATTGGTTATGGATAAGGGTAAGATAATAGAAGAAGGTACTTACGATGAGCTTATGGAACAAAAAGGCGAGTTTTACGAATTGGCAATTCGCCAGGTTGTAAATTAAATTTTCGCAAAGGCAGCCCTTCAAGGGGGCTGTTTTTTTATGTTTAAAAATAAAACCATGGTCTTAATAATTGTATTGGACTATTATTTTATATTATTTTTATAAAAAATGCTTGACTTTATATATATATATATATATAATGAGAATATCTATATTGATATTATAGATAATTAAAATAAATAGGAGGTAATTTTTATGCCGAATAAAGCAGGAGAAACTAAGACAGCAGAAGAAACTAATTTAGGTCAGTTGTGTTTAAACATTAAGAAAAAATGTACAGTTAATGGAATAAAAGGAGTTTTTAACTCCAGGAAATGCACTGATATTAATAAAGTTAGCGGGATAGTTTGGGATATCGTTAAACCTGAGGATAGTTGCGACAAATTAAAAGGATGGTTTGATGAGGCAGCAAAACATTTGAGATGGGCTTATGGAATGATTAAGGGATACATTAGAGGTAACTTCAATTATGTAAAAGAAAAAAATGAATTAGGAGTAAAGGATTTTTTGGATATTTCAACTCAGGAAAAAGAATCTTGGGACAGGGCGTTTAAAAGGAAATTTCATGAAGTTGATATTGGGCCGTTTTGTGAAGGAATTGAAAAAACTAAATTTAATAATTTGATTAAAGAAGCATGTGATACTATTATCAGTAGTGTAGATGCTTTGACGAATGATAAAATTGAAGCCTATAGAAAAGAATTAGATAAAGAAAAGAAAAAACAAGAAGAGAAAAAGAAAAAATAGAGATAGTATAATATGATTTGTACATTTAATACAACGATAGCCTGATTGCAGTTGTGATAATTGCATTGGGCTATTATTTTATATTATTTTTATAAAAAATGCTTGACTTTATATATATATATATATATAATGAGAATATCTATAT
>CAKUZC010000006.1 GCA_934718145.1 uncultured Eubacteriales bacterium
CTACAACGACTCTTCCAAAGCTTTTTTGTATAGCATTGTTCGGACGGAAAATGTCTTTTTTGCTGTTCACAATTTCGAATATCTTTTCATAATCGCACATTACTCCTCCCAAATCCACGGGAATTATTGCTTTTGTACGAGAAGTAATTGCATCTTTTAGCTTTTCATAATCCATTTCAAAAGAATTTTTCGCAGTATCAACCAATACCGGAGTAGCCCCGATATGGCAAATAACACTGCATGAAGCTGTATAAGTGTAGGCGCTCGTAATAACCTCATCTCCCGGACCGATTCCAAGAATCCTTAAAGTCATTTCAAGACACGCTGTGGCTGAATTGAGAGCTGCCGCTCCATCTGCAGAACAATATTTTTTTATTTCTTTCTCAAACAATTTTGTTTTAGGCCCTGTTGTAATCCACCCTGAGCGCAGAGCTTCATTTACTGCTGCAATGTCTTCTTCAGAAATGTCTGGAGGTGAAAATTTGATAATATGTTTCAATTTGAAAATCCCCTTATTTTTTTATTACAGCCAAAACTGTTTTTATCATTAACTTTATGTCATACCAAAAATTAAAATTCTTAATATACTCAAGATTGTATTTCATTTTTTCAGGGAGAATTTCTTTTATATAGACTTCATCCGGATTTTTTGCACCCTCGAGTAATTTTGATTCATCTTTGTACATAATGCTTGTTAAAGACGTAACTCCGGCAGGGAGTAGAAGCGTAGCGTACATTTCAGGTGTGTATTCTTTAACATATTTGGGAACTTCCGGTCTTACACCTACGAAAGATAGTTCTCCCTTTAAAATATTAAACAATTGCGGAATTTCATCTATTCTGAATTTTCTGAGCCATTTTCCGCACTTCGTTATACGTGAATCCTCTCCGGTGGTAACTTGAGAACCCAAAGATTCTGCATTTTCTACCATAGTTCTGAACTTAAACACTTTAAATATTTTTCCACCTTGAGTGACTCTGTCTTGAAAAAATAAAGCTTTTCCGGGTGAATCCAGCTTTATTACAATCCAAACTGCAATTAATAGTGGAAATAAAATTATTATCATTAAAATTGATGCGATTATGTCGAAAACTCTTTTAAAAATTAAAGCTGATTTCCTTTTTTTTACAATATCATAGTATTTTTTAACTTCTTCATTTTTCATGTATTCCGGTAATTCATCCCAAGATATTAAAATTTCAAATCACATCCTATATTTTTTAAATCTGATATATTCTAATTTCACAATTCAATTATATTCCAAAAAATTGCTGTTTTCAATAAGATAAACGCGATAAAACAGTAGGGACAGGCTTTATTTTTTTCGGAATTCCAAAATAATACTTATTAATTAAAATAAAGCAATAAATATAGTATATATTTACAAATAAGGGAATAATAAGTTAAGAAATGAAGTGAAAATCAGAGGTGATGTTTAAGTGTCGGTAGCATTTGTCAGAACTATAATTTTATACCTGATAATAATATTTTCCATGAAAATGATGGGCAAACGTCAAATAAGCGATTTACAAACTTCAGAATTGGTAATTACAATAATGATTTCAAATATTGCGGCGATTCCCATGGAGGACAGCGCCCAGCCGTTGCTTGGAAGTCTTATACCAATAGCAGTTTTGATTTGTTGTGAAATATTTGTCTCTTATATGATGATGAAAAATTCAAAAATAAGGCAGCTTATTTGCGGTAAACCCGTGATAGTTATCAGCGAGGGAAAAATTCAACAAGAAGCTCTTAAATATTTAAGATTAAGTACAGAAGATTTATTTGAACAACTTCGTCAGTCAGATATATTTAGTCTTGAGGATGTATGGTTTGCAATAATGGAAACAAATGGAAATTTAAGTGTGTTGAAAAGGTCGGGAAAACAGCCTCCCGATGCCGAAACTCTTGGAGTCGACGCGCCAAGAGAAAAATTTGATGCAGTAGTTGTAAGCGATGGAATAATATCGGAATTTTCCTTGTCTGTTTGTGGTCTGAATAAAAATTGGCTTGAAAAAACTCTCAAATCAGAAAAAGTAAGGCTAAAAGATATATTTATGATGACTGCAAATACATCGAAAGAATTCAGTATTATAAAAAAGGAGATTGAAACATGAAAAAAGTTTCTTGGGCGGGAATATTAGCTTTGGTTTCGGTGGGAATATGTATAGTTTGCCTGATATATGTTGTTAAAGCCTCTGATAAAGCAAAAGAATATGTTGAAGAAATTCAAATGGCGGTTACAAAACTCGACTATGAATATGCAAAGTTAAAAGCACAAGAGCTTGATGAATTTTGGGAAGAGAAACATACCGTACTTTCTATGATTGTTCATCACAAAAATTTGGAAGAGATAGAAGAATCAGTTGAACTTATAAAAACTTCCCTTGAAAACATAAATGAAGACAATTGTATTGACTGCGAAATGGAAAATACAAGAGCATTATCTAGGATTAAAAATTTGAGAGATGTGGAGTTGCCGTCCGTATCGAATATATTTTGAGAAGTTTTAGAAATTTGATTTTTTTGAACAAATAAAAGCCCGCCGATGCTTTGGCGGGTTGCTGTTAATTATACATTTTGAATTATAATATTATTAATTGTCTTCGGCAGGATTTATGGTTAAAAAATCGGTAAAACCGGTCATGTCAAATACTTCCATGACATCAGGTTTGACATTAATGACAACCATTTTTGCGTTTTCCAGAGCATTTATCCTTTTCTGAGCATAAAGAATTGTTCTTAAGCCGGCACTGCTCAGATATTCTACGCCGGAAAAATCCAAGACCAAATCCTTTTCTCCTTCTTCAAAGCCTTTATCTAAGGTAACTTGTAAGTCAGGAGCTGTCTGAGTGTCAACTCTTCCCGAAATATGGTAAATTGCTTTTCCTTCATTAATTTCTTTGCTGATTTCCATCTCAAAATACCTCCTATTTAAAAACTATTTTGTCTTTTTGATTATCGTTAAATTATTTTTTCCGCTCAGATATACATACTCAACACGATCCATAAGCTTGTTTACTATAAATATACCCAAACCACCGATTTTTCTGTTTTCGATTTTTTCTTTAGTATTTGGGGCCAGTACTGAAGTGGGATCAAACGGAATGCCTTCATCTGTGAATTTTATTTTTAAAATTCCGTTACTGGGGATATATATAATATTTATCTTTACATATCCCAAAGAATTTGGATAAGCGTAATTGGAAATGTTAACAAAGATTTCTTCGCTTGCAATAATTATGTGATTTATTATCTTATTTGGAATTTCTAATTTTTTCATAAAATCACGCAAGCAGTCATGTAGAAGATGCCAATCGGCAACTTTAGCGGATATGATTAAATTTTTTTCTTTCACAAACCATTCCGCCTTTCTCCAATTACTATAATTAATATTATATAGCATTTGTTATCATAATTCAATACTTTAATTGATTTTTTTGTTAAAATATTTAATTAGAATGTGAATTTCACATTTTTGAACATTTTCCACAATATTTTCAACATTTTAGCGTAAGCAATTCCGACAATGCTCGTTTTTAAATTATTATTTATGTATTTAAGATACACTTTGGCTATTTATTGCTATAAATAACTCACTTTCCCCACTATTTCTCCATTTTTAAAGTAAATTCGAGGTACACGTTTCCCTATAAGGCATACAATTTCGTAATTTATGGTATTTATCCGCTGTGCCAGTTCATCCACTGAAAGGAATTCATTTTCAGACGTTCCGAAAACAGTAACCTCGTCTCCTTCTTCCACATCGGGAATTTTTGTTACGTCAAGCATAAGTTGGTCCATGCATACTCTCCCGACGACAGGGACACGTTTTTTGCGTACAATCATTTGAGCATTATTTGAAAAGCGAAGCGAATATCCGTCTGCGTAACCAATAGAGACAGAAGCTATTTTCATTTCGTGTTTTGACTTAAAAGTTCGACCGTAACTTATACTTACACCGGCAGGTATTGTTTTGACTTGCGAAACAACCGTTTTAAGCTGCATTACCGGTTTTAAATCTATTTTGTTTCTTACTTCTTCTGAAGGGTATAATCCATAGAGTATTACACCGGCTCTTACCATATCGAGATGCATATCCGGAAAACTTATTATTCCACCACTGTTGCAACAATGTTTTATAGGAATTTCAATTCCTTTTTCTTCAAGACTTTTAATTATAGATTTAAAATTTTCAAATTGCATGACTGTATAATCGTGATTGTTTGATATATCGTCTGCAACGGAAAAATGTGTAAAAATCCCTTCAAATTCCAATTCCGGTATGTTGTTTTTTATGTCCTCAATTTCTGAAACTGATTTTTTTATGTCTTCTTCAGTTTGACTGAAAAAACCTATCCTACTCATGCCGGTATCTATTTTTAAATGAATTTTAAGTTTAAGATTTGATTTTCTGCATCTTTTGCAAAGCTCAAGTGCATATTCATGAGAAAAAACTGCTTGAGAAATTTCATATTTATATAGAAATTCTGCCATATCCGGGTCTGTGTATCCAAAAATCAGAATAGGCTTCTTAGCTCCGTTTTTTCTAAGCTGTATTGCTTCATCTATATTTGAAACACCATACCAGTCTGCGCCTAATTTTTCATATTCCTTGACTAAAAATCCTGCTCCATGGCCGTAAGCATCAGCTTTTAGGACACATAAAAGCTTTGTGTTTTTTGACAATTTGCTTTTTATGCTGTTAAAATTATACTCAAGAGCATTTAAATCTATTTCTGCCCAACTGCGTTTTGAAAAATTTTCCAATTTAAAAATCTCCAATCTTTAATATAGTACATTTTATGTTATATCACATTTGTGCCGATGTTAAAATAATATTTGTGAGATTAGTTTTATAAAACCAAAAATACAAAATAAAAAATTTATTTTTGAAATCAATCATAAAATATTTTTCATAACTTTTAAGTTAAATTAGGTAAAAAGGATTAATTATGAATATAGGAAACGTTAAAATAAATGGAATTGCCGCACTTGCTCCCATGGCAGGTGTTACTGATAAAGCTTTCAGAGAAGTCTGTGCGCTTTGTGGAGCGGCTTATTTTACAAGTGAAATGATAAGCACTAAAGGTCTGATTTACAACAGCAAAAAAACTTTTGAGCTTATGGACCGTTCAAAATATGATAATCCATTTGCTATACAGTTATTTGGAAACACTCCTTCAGATTTTGCTCAAGCAATTGATATTATTGCGGAAAATGGCCTTTTACCGGACATTATAGACATAAATATGGGATGTCCGGCTACAAAGATAGTTAAAGAGAATTCAGGCTCAGCTTTGATGAAAAACCCCGATTTGTGTGGTGAAATCGTAAGAGCGAGTAAATCTGTTTCCCCGATTCCGGTGACCGTAAAAATCCGTTCGGGATGGAATAGCAAAACAGTTAATGCTGTAGAAGTTGCTAAAATATGTGAACTTGCCGGAGCAGATGCAATAACCGTACATGGAAGAACAAAGGAACAAGGATATTCCGGTAAAAGCGATTTGGAAATTATAAAACAAGTTAAGGAAAGTATAAAAATCCCCGTTATAGGAAACGGAGATGTAGTAGATTTAGCTTCGGCAAGGCAATTAATTGAATTTACTAAGTGCGATATGGTTGCGGTAGGAAGGGCGTCAATGGGCAATCCTTGGATTTTTTCAGAAATAAATAAAGGAATTTTTGAAAATCAAAAATGGGTTGAACCTTCAATCAATGAAAAAATCGAAATAATAAAAATACACATTCAGAAAATTTGTATGTACAAGGGTCAAGAGAGGGGTATTAAAGAAGCCAGAAAACATATTGCCTCATATATTAAAGATATTCCAAACGCAGCAAATTATAGAAAAATTGCATTTCAAGCGGAAAGTATAAAAGAAATTTTTAATTTATGTGAAAAAATAGCCGAAAGCTCAATATAAAATTATATTTGGTTTTATCAGAAGTTAAATACCATAGTTTTTAAACTGTATATCCAGAAAATTATTTATAAAGTTTTCATCTAGAAAAATTTCGTATTCTTTAGAATTTTTCATCTCTTTTATCTTTGCTTTTCCGGATTGGATTTCTTCATCTCCGATTACTAAAGTATATCGTGAGTTTATTTTATCTGCGTATTTCATTTGAGATTTTAAGTTTCTATTCATTATATCAGTTTCTGCAAAAATAGATGAACGTCTCAAAACTTCGCAAAGTTCCAGAGCTTTTGGGACAGCTTTTTCGCCGAGTGGAGCTATATAGATTTCAGGAGAAGAAGGTTTATCGAAAAATGCATTTTGTTTTTTCATAACCATAAGGATTCTTTCAATTCCCATTCCAAATCCTATAGCAGGTAATGAAGGACCGCCCAAAATTTCCGACAGACCATCATATCGTCCTCCTCCGCATAAAGTAAGAGGTGTTCCATCTACATCACATACAAATTCAAAGACCGTTCTTGAATAATAATCTAATCCCCTTACAATTTTCGGATTGATTTTATAGTTTATATTTACGCTTTTCAGAAGAGTTTTTAATTTTTCAAAATGAGAAGAACAATTTTCGCAAATGTAATCCAAAATTACAGGAGCTCCTTTGCAAATTTCACCGCATTCAGGGTTTTTGCAATCAAATATACGCATTGGATTTCTGTAAAGCCTGTCTTTGCATGTTTGACAAAGTTTATTATTGTGTGTTTCAAAATAATTTTTAAGAGCTTCATTGAATTTTTTTCTGCAAGACGTACATCCTATTGAATTTATTTCTAAACTTATAGAATTAATACCAAGTCTTTTTAAGATTGAGTCTGCTGTGCATATTAATTGGACATCTGCGAGAACGTCTGATGCTCCTATAATTTCAAGGCCGAATTGAAAAAATTCTCTGTATCTTCCGGATTGAGGTTTTTCGTACCTATAGCATGATGAAACATACATCAATTTTAACGGTAGGGGATTGTTATGAAGTCCGTTTTCCAAAACCGCTCTTAAAACACCGGCAGTACCTTCAGGTCTTAAAGTAACTGAGCGGTTACCTTTATCATTGAAAGTGTACATTTCTTTTTCCACAACATCTGAAGTATCTCCGACAGAACGTTCAAAAAGTTCCGTATGCTCTAAAACAGGGGTACGGATGGATTTAAATCCATAGAGCTCTGCTTCTTCTTTCATGATTTTTTCCACTGTTTCCCATTCTTTGCTTTCTTGTGGAAGTACATCTTGCATTCCTCTGATTCTTTTAGTGATAATATTCAAGATAAACACCCTTTTCGTTTTATAAAATAAGGACCTCTCTGAACCTATTATAAAATCAGAGAAGCCCGTAATATCAATTATGTTGAAATCTGACTAAATCATCGGTCTGCCGATATTTCTCCAGTCAAGATCTCCTCTTTCGAGACCATGGATTAAAACTTCCGCAGTAGCGATGTTTGTAGCTACCGGAATAGTATGTACGTCACAAAGTCTCAAAAGGTCTTCTTCGGATTTTCCCATAAGTTCGGGGTGTACGGCGTCACGGAAAAATATTGCCATGTCAATTTCTCCGCAAGAAATTCTGGAAGATATTTGTTGACAACCTCCCTGAGAACCGCCTAAAAACTTAATTACCCTAAGACCGGTTGCTTCAGAAACGAGTTTTCCGGTGGCGGCAGTAGCGCACAGCTTATGTCTGCTGAGAACTCCGCAGTATGCTATACAAAATCTCACCATAAGTTCTTTTTTTGCGTCTTGAGCAACAAGAGCGATGTTCATGTATTTTTTCCTCCTAAATAATTTATATTACTAAATTTTTCAAAATTCTGCATAAATATACTTTAAATTGAAAAACCTTAATGAGCGCACAAGTTACATTATACTACATTTTATAAAATTATTTCAATCTTTATAAAAAATTAGATTTAGAACTCACTCCTTTTCTGTTCAACACATTTATTAAAAAAAGATTATTTCTATTTATGGGTCATGTTACCACATTTCCAGAAAAATGTCAATTTTTTTATTATATTTTTTATCGATAAAATTCGACACTTCTACAAATCAAGGTAATTTTTCGAAAATTTAAGATGTAAAAAATATGTTAAATAATTTAATTGAGAATACGGGGTAATTTTTTTCTGTAAAAAATTGGTTATTGCTGAGAATTGAGTCCAAAATATTCGTTCATTATATCCCTCGCAACATTTTTTGAGACCAATCCGCTTTTTCCGTGTGCTATTACAACCGAGATTGCAATTTGAGGGTCATCGTAGGGGGCAAAACATATAAACGTGGTATGGTCTGAACCTGAGTTTTGAGCGGTACCCGTTTTTGCAGCTATGGGGATGGGGTAACCGGAAAAATCTCGTGCAGTTCCGCTGAGAGCAACTTCTCGCATTCCTTCTTTTACAGCGTTCAAATTTTCTTCTGAAATACCTACATCCTCGACAAGTTCGGGAGGGTACTCTTTTATAACTTTAGCTCTTGAATAGTCTGTAATTTTACTTACCAAATGAGTTTTATATCTTTTTCCTCCATTTGCTATTGTGGCTGTGTAAGCTGCAAGTTGAAGGGGGGTTAACATGTTGTCGGATTGTCCTATTGCCGCTTGAGAAGACCCTGACTCATACCATTTTGCTCCTACGTTTTCGCAGTGTTCGGGGCCGGCCAGTACTCCTTTACTTTCGCTTATTTCCACACCTGTTTTAACTCCTATGCCAAATTTTTTTGCAAATCCTCCAAGCAATTCTGCACCTAAACGTCGTCCAAGTTCGGCGAAATATACATTGCAAGATTTGGCCAAAGCGTTGCGGAGTTTAACATTTCCATGAACTCCCATACATTTTAAGCGATAACCTGTGTAGTAATTAAAACTTCCACAGCAATTTATTGGTTCATCGGGAGTAATTTTACCTGACTCGAGTGCAGCACAAGCAACAAGAGGTTTGTAAACAGAACCCGGAGCATATGCGCCCATAAATGCACGATTTAAAAGCGGAACTGCTTTGTCTTTAGCTAATTCCGAGTAATAAGAGCGATCTCCCATAAATCGTGCCAAATCATAGCTGGGATAGGTCGAAGCTGCCAGAACTGAAAAATCTTTGACATTCAAAACCACTGCCGCTCCTGAACAACAGTCTGCCGCACCTCTGTGAGCTGCTTCAACATTCCTTTTGAGAGATTCATTTGCAACCTGTTGAATTTTCGAAGAAATAGTTAGATGCACGGTATTTCCTGATTGAGCGGGTTCTCTTTCAGATACGTCCATAACCTGTCCATCTCGTGACATTTGAATCATTCTTTTTCCTCCGATTCCACGGAGATAATCTTCAAAAACGCTTTCGATGCCTGCTTTTCCGATAATAGCATCCATTGCATATTTTTCTTTGAGCTTTTCGTATTCTTCCGGGGACATAAAACCGGTGTAACCTACAATATGAGGGGCAATCTCTCCATTTATGTATCGTCTTAGAAGAGATGTTTGGATTCTAAGTCCTCTATACTCTTCAAATTTTTCATTAATAACCGTAACGGCTTCTTTGCTAACGCTGTCTGCGAGGACATAAGGTGTGCCTTTGGAATGATGCATACCGTTTTTTTCCATATTAAATCTTACACTGCAAATAATTCTCTGCTCCGACTTTGAAAAATCCTCTGCTTTGTACTTTTTTATCATTTCATTCATACATTCAGACGCTGAAGCTTCCGGGGAAAGCTTTAAAGTGTTTTTTAAACTCTTACTTTGTGTGTCTTTACCATCTTCAAATAAAAATTGATTGTTTTTCAAGCTGATAGGTAATAAATCTATCCATTGACAATTAAGAGACTCTAAAAATTTGACAGATTTGAGTATAAATTCATTTTCTTTTCCTTTTTCAATTAAAAGTCTGTCTATTACAACTTTATATCCGGTGTCGTTTACAGCCAATCCGACTCCGTTGCAATCAAGGATTTCTCCTCTGACGGGGTCGGTTGTGACAAAATATATATTGCTGCTGTTTGCACGCAGTTTGTAATATTCAGAGTTTATTATTTGCCAATCAACAAGCCTAGACACAAAAACTATAAATACTGCAATTACAGATGTAATTAAAACATAGTATCTTTTTTTATTAAAAACCTTAGATTCTATCTTGTTCACCCCCGGAACTGTTTACCATGAAGTATCTTACTGAGCGGTTAAGCAAAAATATTATAGGAGATGCCAAAACGGAGTATATGATACACGGCACAATAGTATTGTTCCATGCTAAGGATATTCCTTCGTAATTTTGATTAATGAAATTGAAACAAAATACTAAAGATATAACAAATGTGTTAACTATTGCACATAGCGCCCATATTATCCAAAAGTTAAGGTTCATAAAATAATTTGAGAGCACTCCAATAGCATATCCGAATAATCCAAAAATTAAAATACAAGTTCCGAATGGAGTCCCGAATGACATGTCCATAAATACTCCGCAAACCGCTCCCAATATCATATCGAAAAATTCTTTTTCCCACACTGCTATGGATATAAAAGAAGAGATAAGAAATACAGGGCGTGCGTCTAAACAGTTTATAGTTAAACCGGGTGTTTGTTCCAAACAGTAAAAAATGTACAACTCCAGAAAATATACAAAAAATCGAAAAAATTTATTTTCTCCAATTGATTTCATGGCAATTCCTCAGTTATTATCGTTTTTTAAAATATCCATGGTACCCTTGCCTTTGAAATCGGATACAACAAAGACATCTTTTATTTCTCTAATGTTTTCAAAAGGTTCAATAATAGCGTAGTACGATGAATCATAGTTATCATACTCAATTGATTTTATTTTTCCGACTTTTAAATTTTTAGGGTACATACCGCTTATTCCGCTGGTTACAATGATGTCACCCGGTTGCATATCGCTCTGAGCGGGAATAAAGGTCATACGGGTTAGATTATTTGCAGCTTGAATAGCTGATCCCGAAATAATTCCGCTATCCCCGGTTCTGGAGTTTATTACTCCTATTTTAGCTTCAGGAGACAATATATTTCTGACTCTTGCAGAATGTGCATTTATTTTGCAAATTCGTCCTACAAGTCCATTTTCAGTTAAAACGGCATCATTTAGAGAAAGTCCGTCGGATGTTCCTTTATCCACAACGAAATCCCAAAAGTATTCAGTTGAACTTCTGCCCACTACATACCCGGAAACAAATTTTAGACTATCATCGGACTGCTTTATGCCGTAATATTTTCTAAAACGTAAATTTTCCCTTTTTAAATCGTTATAGTCAACTGATAAATTTCTCAAGTTGTTTATTTGAGCTTTTAGGGATTCGTTTTCTTCCTTTAAGCTTTCTTTTTCTTGGAACTGATATGAAAAATCAGTAGCGTAATCAGAAACTGATTTTATTGCCTTTTGAACCGGAACAGTTACCAAACTGAATGTACTCAAAATGATATTGTTTTCTTGATGTGAAACACCATATACAATAACTCCGGAAACAATAAATACAAACCCTAAAACGGTTTTAAAAGCGGTACTTTTTAAAAATTCCTTCACTTATCCGCACCCCAACTAAATTTTCAATTAAACCTTTTTTTCAAACAATCCCGTGGTAAAGACGAACCCAAGCATTTTCCTGCGCCGTCTACAACACAATCTAAAGGATTTTCGGCAATAAAGACAGGCATGTTAATACTTTCAGATATGAGTGTGTCTATTCCTCTTAAAAGAGCTCCTCCGCCTGTCATCATTATGCCTCGTTCGATAATATCCGCAGAGAGTTCCGGTGGAGTATTTTCAAGAGTATTTTTTACGGCCTCTACTATACGAGTAAGGGGATAGGAGAGAGCTTCTCTTATTTCTTTGGAAGTTACGGTCACATCTTTCGGTAGACCATCTATGATGTCTCTTCCTTTTATGTCCATTTCTTCTTCATCATCATATGGAATCGCAGAACCTATTTTTATCTTTACATTTTCCGCAGTGCATTCTCCTATTACAATGTTGTGCTTACGTTTAATATGAGAAATTATTGCCTCATTAAGTTTATCTCCGGCTATTCTTTCCGACGTTGACGTGACTATATCTCCGAGCGAAATAACTGCAACTTCGGAAGTCCCTCCTCCTATGTCTACTACCATATTTCCAACCGGTTCAAATATGGGTAGTCCCGCTCCTAAAGCTGCGGCCATAGGTTCTTCCATCAAATCTATTACACCTGCACCGGCTTGCTTTGCGGCATCTTCTACGGCTCTTCTTTCGACGTCTGTAACACCTGAAGGTATACATATTACTACCCTTGGTCTGCTGAAAAACATACTTTTTACAGTTTTTGATATAAAGTACTTAAGCATACTTGCAGTTACATCAAAATCCGCAATGACTCCGTCTTTAAGCGGTCTTACAGCTATAATCGAACGAGGTGTCCTTCCGACCATTTCCTTGGCCTGAGAACCCACCGCAAGAACAGTATCGTTACGTATATCTACAGCGACTACTGACGGTTCTCTTTTTACTATTCCTTTTCCTTTGGCAAATACAAGAGTATTGGCCGTACCCAAATCTATACCTATTTCTTTTCCAAACATTTTTCAACTTACCTCCCGGATTCAAATTATTATTTTAAAACCATATCAACATTTATTAAGTAAAACAAATTAATATTCAAATACATTCAAAAATTTATTTACCCGTCGAACCAAATCCATTTGTGCCTCGCTCGGTGGAATCAAGTTCCGAAACTTCATTTAAGATTAAATTTTCTACTTTCATGATTACAAGTTGTGCAATTCTTTCACCCGGAGAAATGGTATAAGGTTCTTCTGCATAATTGCAAAGACCAACTTTTATTTCTCCTCTGTAATCACTGTCTATTACTCCCACACCATTTGATAGAGAAATTCCATGTTTAATTCCGAGCCCGCTCCTTCCGAAAATATAAGCGACATACTCATTCCCCGGTAGAGAAATCGCTATGCCGGTAGGAATTAAAATTCGTTTTCCGGGCAGTAAAATTATTTCATTATCAATGCAAGCACATAGGTCTGCTCCGGCTGAACCTAAAGTGGCTTTTTTCGGTATAATTGCATTTTCCGACATTTTACAAAAATTTAATGTATTTAGGGGTTGACTTTTCTTTTCCACATTTTCACCTTTTTTATCAACAATTTAATGTTTATTTTAAAATTATCTTTGAAAAAGAGGAACCATCGCGCTTTATTAAGCTTATTTTTAAAATCTTTTAAAAAAGTTTTCCTCATTTTCCACAGGACTTTCAACATTTTGAAGTTTAAAACAAGAAAATTCAAAAGATTAGCTTACAAAAATTCGATTTAATCACGAAAATTATAATTAACATTGTTTATTTTATGATTAAGTGAATTTAACATAAGAATTACTTCATATATTTGAGTCAAATCACTTGCTATCTTCTATATTTTGCGCTCTCTTTTCGGCTTTATGCACCCTGTCACACAAATCCATCATGACCAGTGAATTAATAATCGCAGTGCTGAGTCCGGGGTTTTCAATTCTTATTTTTTTAATCTGGCCATTTATTTCATTAACTATAAGTTTTACATATTCGTCACTTTCATCGGTGCGTATGTTGAACTCTACATTGTTAATACATACTCTTACACTGTGTCCGGCCATTTTATCACATCCTTTCTTATCAAATATTTTCCACACAACCTATTATACTATATTGATGTGAATAAAATAATCTAAAATTGTACATATTTATTAAATAAAATGCTTTTTGGTAACTATTACTTATATTCAATGTTTAACCATACATATTATATTAAAAAAGTAGATAATAAATAATTATCAAAAAAATCGTTGACAAATATTTTGCATGTCTGTATACTAATAGACAGTTGGTGTTGATGATGTCGAGGGTACACCCGTTCCCATCCCGAACACGGTAGTTAAGCTCGATAATGCCGAAGATACTTGGCTGGAAGCGGCCCGGGAAAATAGGAAGATGCCAACTTTTTTGTTTGTATTTTTAAAGTCCACTTTGCGTGGATTTATTTTTTTGCAATAAATTAAAAATAGTGAATCAACATTAAAAAACAAATGAATTACTTTAAGAGATTATATTAACTTTTTTGTTATAGATTTTTACGATAGATCTAAACCCACTAGTTGATTTAACTTTAAAATTTAATAAAATATAAAAATTTTTTAGTTCGATAGAATTCATGTTTATCGATTTTTTGTTTGTTTAAGTGTACTAAGTGACAATTTTCGACTATATTCTGAGATTATTTTAAAGATAAGTAATGTACTGTTTAATTGATTTTAATAGTTTTATCGGTGTAAAATTTATAAGTTTATGGTGGAAAGAAAAAATATTATTAATTGTTTAATTGATTTTTTAATATTGTATAATAGATAGAATAAAATAACTTAATTTGGAGGGAAAAATATTAAATGAAGAAAAATTTAAAATTATTTTCGGCAATTCTATCCGTTATTACATTAATAGGTTCCGTTAATGCATTTGCCGTTGTCTACAATGAACCGCAGAATCAACCTTCAGGAGATGAAGAAGAAAGACAAGCTATTTTGAGACATAACAGAATGGCTTTTGTTTCTAATGAACGAAGAAATGCAGTAATTGAAGAACATAGAAGGATGCTTTCTACGAGGAGAGGAACTTTGGAATTGTTCGTGTCAACTCAAACACATAGAGCTATGATAGCAGGAATGACAGCTCCTTTACCGGCTGAAGAACTGTCTCATGATTTAGTAGATGAAAAGTTTACAGAGTTTAGAAATAGGGTTGAAGAAATACATATTTCAGTCAATGATCTCAGAGCTTTTCAAAATTTTATAAGAGCTCAAATGGAAATAAGTATGAATCAAAGGCGGGTTTCGGCTATTCAATGGACAAGAGATAACGAAGCATTTTACAGAATTCCGTTCGAAGATCGTGATAAAGTTTACAGATTTTCATTGTTGCTCAATACAATGATAACGAATAGAACTTTTAATGCTATTCCGGAATTTTCTCACGAATATAGAGCACGTTGCGTTCAGTATCTGTTAGGTTTAAATCCGGAACCCAATTAATCGAATTATAATATAATAATTTTGTATTAATCATTTTAAATTTGTTGAAAAAGCAGATATAAAATAATTATTAAAAAAACCATTGACAAATATTTTGTATGTCTGTATACTAATAGACAGTTGGTGTTAATGATGTCGAGGGTACACTCGTTCCCATCCCGAACACAGTAGTTAAGCTCGATGATGCCGAAGATACTTGGCTGGAAGCGGCCCGGGAAAATAGGAAGATGCCAACTTTTTTATTTGTATTTTTAAAGTCCACTTTGTGTGGATTTATTTTTTTGCAAAAAATTAAGTTAAGAGTGCAATGGAATTATAATTGATAGGACGTATTAACGCTAAAGTAGAGGTTGAATATAGTTAAATATAAATTTATAGGTTAAATTATCCAAGTTTGACTATCATCTATAAAACTATTTTAAGATATATTTTGTTTGACTTTAATTTTTTTATAATGTATTATGAATATAAGAAACTAATGAATATAAACATTTGAAATATTGAATTTTAGGAGATTATAAAATGAAAAAATTGTTAAGAAGCATATTTGCTCTGTCTTTATGTTCGCTGTTTTCAGCTTCTGTATTTCCTGTTAATGCTGTGAGAGACCGTCCGTTAGGTAAAGCTCCTATGGTTACACTTTGTGAGTTGCCGGATTTCGTTACGAGACTTTGTGGATGGTTCGAAGATAATGGATTTCCGGATTTCCCTGATAAAGATGAAGAATTGAGCGTTCCTCAAAGAGACGCATTGCGCGGTGCGTCTGAAAATGATCGTCTCATAAGATTGCGTACGCATTGGTTAAAGCAATATATGGACATAATTTATAATTTTGTGCCCAACTTAAGAAGTTTTATAAATTGGAGAGTGGATAAGTTACAAGAATCTCTCAGAAAAATAGGTTTATCTGAAAAAGACACAGATGCTTTAAAAAATCATTGTTTGAAAATTTACGATGAATTTTATTATGTTAAAGTTTTAAATGATCCACCGTCATTTTATAAAGGGTATACCATACGATTTTTTGCAGATACTCCTGAGTTTGAAGATCGGGAAAAAGCAGATAAAGCGTTTAGTTTGATTTTTTCTTTGGAAGAAGAACCTATTTTCGAATTTCTTCCTTTGTTAGCTAAGAGCTATCTGGTTTCAAGAGGTATAATGTCAATCTAATTTGAAATGATATAGTATTTCGAGACTTTAATTAGCATTAAATTGATTTTAAGGAGATACATATGAATAAAAAAATTATATCTATTGCTTTGGGGTTGTTAATGACAATTTTTCCTTTGACGACTTCTTTTGCCGCTTTTGAGTTACCTCCTAAAGTTGATTTTTCCGACGATTATACTCTTTACAGCTATGCCCAGGCTAATGCAGGTACATATAAATCTTTTAGAGACTACAATACAGAACTGGAATACAAAAAATTTATAAATTTTAAGAGAAATATTTTTGGAAATTTCGAGGATTTTTTTAAAAGGTACGGATACAAAAGAACAATTTTATTTATGCTTTTTCTGGCTCAAGAGGTATATGATATGCCGGGTCTTTGCGTCAATAGCTTTCTAATAAGATGTGATTATTATTGTATGACATTTGATGAAAATGAAGGACTTTTAAGAATAAAACTTTTTTCAAATGCGGAAGAAGTGTTTGAGTTATTATTTTAGGATACTCAAAAATTATTGAAAAACAGATTATTTTGGATGATACATTAAAAATTAAAATATAATTTACTTGACATTAACTTAAAATTAATATATAATTATCATAGTGACAATTTTAATATAAAAATAAATTATAGGAGATCAACAAATGAAAAAGTTATTAAAAAAAGTACTTGCTTTACCTTTATGTGCATTAATGGCGACTCCTTTTTCTGCAGTTTTTGCTCGTGCACCTCAAAGACCTGAACCAAACATTCAAAGAGAGGCTCCCGTAAACAGAGAAAATAGAGTAATTAATCTTATGAGAAATGGTAGATTATGGGTGCTTATTGATGACAGAGCTAGACGAGATGCTGAACCCGCTTTTACACGTGACCCTGCATTGAGAAATACTTTTGAAGAAAAAATTTCAGAATATAGAAGGTTACTTGGTGAAGTTAATTTATCTAATAGAGATAAAAATTCTCTAAGGCGTTTTTTTGCAAGTGCTGGTTTGGGTATAATTAATTTACCTTTATTTCTTGCACCTACGGAAGATGATATAGGGCAGCTTGTAACAAATATAGCCAATGCTGATTTGAGAGTAATGGGAATTTTTAGATGTATTTCAAGAGATGGGGCTGGAATATCTTCTTTTATCAGAGCCACAGTAGAAGAATTTGCTAATAATCCGAGTGTATGTGCGTATTTCTCAACTCATTGTTTACGAATTTTACTAGTGTAATTTAAAATAATCTTAGAAGTGAAAATTCCTTGTTTGGGCTTTTGCTCAAGCAGGGTTTTATTTTTGTTTCAATCATAAACAAAGATTAAGATATAATTTATTTGACATTAACTTAAAATTAATATATAATCATTGTATTGACAATTTTAATATAAAAATAAATTATAGGAGATCAACAAATGAAAAAGTTATTAAAAAAAGTACTTGCTTTGTCTTTATGTGCGTCAGTTATAACTCCTTTTTCTTCGGTTTTAGCTGATAAACCTGATAAATCTATCCAATCTATTGATTCAGATGATGAAGATTTTGTACCGGAAAGCCCTATTGAAGACGAAGATTATGAAGAAGCTCGTATAGAAGAAAATAAAAGAGCGTTTCGTAATTTTATCATAAATAGTAATGCATTTAGAGATTGGAGTAATTTATATTCAGAGCGTGCTCAAGCAGATTTTGAGGCATGTCCGGAATTGAAAACTCTTTTTGATGTGAAAATCTGGGTGTTTAGACATTTATTTAGTAGATTATCTAGGCACATGAAGAATTTTCTTAAAGATTGGATTATAGATTTTTGCATATCAGTAAGAGAATTAAAAAATAATTCGGAAAGTATAGATATAAGGAATATAGCGCGAGAAAAATTGGATGCATTGGACTTAGGAAACGAAGAACGTGAAGATATAGTATTTAATTTTATTTCTTATTTTATTGAAGAGATTGCATTTGATAACTATCCGAGTGTTAGTAGTTTTTTTGTAATAAAGTGTATGAAAACTATAATTCACGGTTAATAATGATAAATAAAAAATAAGGTAAATTTTGTTTGACCTCAATTAAATTTTAATATATAATTAATTATGTTGATAAAGTGGGTATTAAAGGGTTTTAGAACATTTTTACTTTCACTGTGTTTTTAACAAATATTAAGTTTATGAGGGGTTATAAAATGAAAAAATCATTAAAATGTATGACGGTTTTAGCATTAATTGCATATTTCTCAACTTCTTTATTTCAAGTCTCGGCGTCTCGCAATGATAATCGTAGGAATAGACTAAACGACCGCACACGTGCTGTAAATGAAAATGCTGCAAGAATTCCATATGGAGTTCAGATAGGGGCTAATCCACAAAACCGTATTTATCCGGGTGATCCAGGTTATCCTCGCACGTTGGAAGATGTTAGAATTAATATGGAAGTAACCGCCGAAGCAGTTTTTGTTATATGTCCAGGCTTAAAACCAATGTTTGATCAGAAAGTTGCACAGTTTCGCGAAGCAGTTAATGAGCTAAACTTAACTGAAGATCAAAAAAGATATATTAGGATGAAATGTTCAGAAGTTCCTTGTAGGATTTTTGAAATACCCGTAGAAAATGTTCAACAAAATTTTGAATTGACCAGAGATTATAGGGAAAAAAGAGCTGCAATAGGTAATTTAATTGTAGATTTGATTCGAGACGGAGGTTTTGAAAGCTACAATATAATGCAACAGTATCTCTATTTAACCTTAATTCAATCAATATAATTTTAAAGAATAGATTCCTTGTTTGAGCTTTTGCTTGAACAGGGTTTTATTTTTTATCAATTGTATAAATAAAAATTAAAATAAATTTCACTTGATTTCAATAGAATAATAATATATACTATTATTTATAGTAAGGTATTTTTGTTTTGCAGATATTAAATTTATAAGAGGTTATAAAATGAAAAAGTTTTTTAAGTTTGTGGCTGCTTTAACTTTATGCACATCAATTATAGCTCCTTTTTCCGGAGTTTTTGCTAAGAAACCTAATAGAAGTAAGGAGAAAGCTCATAAAGATGTTTGTAAAATAACTGAAGAAGAAGCTAATGAATTGCAAGATTTTATTAAAAGTGATTGTTTTTTTAAAGCTTTTGGAGTTATGTGGAGTCAAAAAGCTGAACCGGATTTTATAGCTAATCCCGATTTGAGGAATACTTTTTATACTAGCATTTTGGAATTTCGTTTTTTTATTAATAGAATAGAGTTATCTGATATTGACAAAAAAGCAATAAAAGATTATTATGTAGATTCTCATTCTCGGATGGTGTCCATGATGCTTAAAGATGAGGAAGTTAAGTATCCTGAAGAATCGGATTCAATAATTTTAGAACATGCTGAACATGTAGAAGAAATAACTAGAATAATAAAATTTTTAGATAAATTAGAGGATAGATTTAATGACTATCCCAATGTAAGGTCTTATTTTTTATGTCAGTGCTTCCGAATTGCATCGATATAACTTAAAATAATTTTACAGATAAAAATTCCTGCTAAAGCTTTGGCTTAAGCAGGGTTTTACTTTTATATTAGATAAGCATATTCTCCAAAATCAGTTTTAGAAACAATTTTACCTTGTTTTTTTATTTCATATTCCAATGCGCGCAATATGTGTTTCATTTCTACTTTATTACTTTCCGCTGCCGCCATAAAACTAGAATTAATTACCACATTTTTTATACTTCCTCCGGCTATTTCAAATCTTTTTGAAAGGTAATCGAAATCAATGTCTTTCGAGAGCGGAATGCCTTTCGTATACATTTTTTTCCATATTTCCTTTCTTGATGCGACATCCGGAAAGGTAAAATGTACCACATAAGTAATTCTTCTGAAAAATGCTTTATCAATATTTTCAAGAAAGTTCGTAGTCATAATTGTTATGCCATCATATTCTTCCATTTTTTGTAATAAATATGATGTTTCTACGTTTGCATTTTTATCATGCGAATCTTTAACCTCAGTTCTTTTTCCGAATAATGCATCGGTTTCATCGAAAAGAAGTATAACATTACTTTTTTTCGCACTTTCAAAAACCTCTCCCAGATTTTTTTCCGTTTCCCCGATATATTTGGAAATTACCTTCGAAAGGTCAACTTTATAGATTTCAAGTCCTAATTCATTTGCAATAACTTGAGCGGCCATGGTTTTGCCTGTTCCCGGAGGACCGGCAAACAGTACGCTCAGCCCTCTTCCGTATAAAACTCGTTTTCCCATGCCCCATTCATCATAAACTACATGTTTATACTTTATGTGATTGCAAGCTCGTTTGAGTATTTCCTTTTGATCTTTTTGGAGCACCAATTCATCCCAAGTGTGTTTTTTTCTTATTAAAGTCGCTTTATCACTGAGATTTCCTGAAACCTGATTATAGGCTGCTTCACAAATCATGAGCTTGTCTATTGGTCTGTTGTATTTCCACTTAGACATCTTTTTCGCATCATTGATGGTATTGTTTATTTGTAAAGGAGTAAAAGAAAATTTATTTGCCAGTTCATGAACGTCCAAATCTTTATCTGTTTTTAAGCCTTTTAATGATTTGCTCCAAATTTTAAATTTTTCCTCATTTTTTAAATCTTCCAATTTTACGTCCATGAAGATACAGTCTTTTAGATATTGTCCAAACAGGACTTCTTGTGAGGAAAGTATAAAAACAGCTTTTGAAAAATTAGAAGCCGAATTTAAAATAAATTCAATATATTTTTTAGATATAGAATCTTCGTTTATTAATGCTTGAAAATTATCAAGACATAAATATCCCGAACACATTAAAGCTTGTCTGTATGCACACATCATAGATTCTGTGAATTTTTGCTTATCATTTGAAATATAATCTTTGAAATCAAAGTAAACCAAATTCTTGTTTAAAATGTCACATGCCCTATTGACAATACTCTTTTTTCCGATTCCTTCGCAACCTTCTATATAGTAGTATGCAGTATGATTTTTAGTTGTGGATTTTAGATATTTACATATACCTTTAGCAATGTCTTCTCTTATATCGAGTGTTCCCGAATCATTCGGAAAGCGAATTTTAATTCCGCCACGTTCAACAATTAATTCTTTTTTATTTTGGACTATATTTTGGAAAACGTATTCATCAAATTTGCACATATCTCCATTGAAAAACAGAGAATTCATTTTTTTTGTTAAATTATTCCATAATCCATAGTAACCTTCTATATCGCAAGCGTTTTCAACAAAGAAATACAATTTTAAAGCCATAGAATATGTTATTGTTTTTTCATTATCAATGCTTCTGATCATTTCTTTATATTTC
>CAKUZC010000007.1 GCA_934718145.1 uncultured Eubacteriales bacterium
GTGGAGATAAGCGGGATCGAACCGCTGACCTCTTGAATGCCATTCAAGCGCTCTCCCAGCTGAGCTATACCCCCATCGATATTTTCTATTATACATGATTTTAATGTATCAATCAAGAAGTTTTTTATTAATTTACATTATATCAAAATTTATAAAGTTAATTTTTATATTTTTGTTGACTTTTTTATTTTAATATTGTATTATAATAGCGTAGATTTACAAATTTAAATATTAAAAGGAGGAATTATTGTGGATTTATTAAAGATAAATAGCAATGGTGAAGAAATAATTCGTATGAGCGGCAAGGAAGTTGAAAAAATTAATAGTATTGATAATTTTAATAAAATTGAAAACACTAAAAATACTGAAACCCCTGAAAACTCTGAAATCCCTAAAAACCCTGAGGGCGTTAAGGGTGGTTTTGCTATCGTAAGTGATCCAATCTACAAATTAACTTATGAAGAAGAAAAAGGACTTGGAGCAGCAGGATACAATTTGAAGAGGACTAACAGTGGAAATTACAGAATAACAAATGAAGACGGTAAAATGGCAAGTCCATTAGAAATACAAACATTATGTAAAGTTATTAATCGCAGTAAAAATAAAAACAAAAGTGTGTGGACATATATATTTCACATGTAATAAAATTTAATAAAACATCTCCGATTTGATTCTAGTTAAAATAGAAAATGTCGGGGATGTAATTTTTTTAAAAGATATGTTCGCTCACAGTGTCCTTAATTTCTTTCATAATTGAGAAAGATCCATATGCAATTATTGCATCGTAGTTTGAACTGTGCTCTATAGCTTCTTTAACAGCAGAAGAAATATTCTTAAAGCTTTTTACATTTCTATTATATAGGCTTACAATTTCTGTAATTTCTTTGAGCGGTAAAGCTCTTTCGTTATTTGGTTCAACGGCGTGTATTTTATTAAATAGTGGAGCTGTTTCCCTTATTACCGTGTTGTAGTCTTTATCTTTGAAAATCCCAATTATCCCCAAAATATTTTTCCCTTTAAAGAAAGTATTTATAAATTCTTTCAAACATCTCGCTCCATCAGGATTGTGTGCTCCATCTAAAATTATAAGTGGTTTGGTCTTTATAATTTCCAAACGACACGGCATATATGCTTTCAAAATGCCTTTAAAAAGCGAATTATCACTTATTTCAAACTGTTCTTTAATCACATCAATAACTTTTAAAGCGGTTGAAATGTTTTTCAGTTGATGAAATCCCAACAGTCGAGTTTTCAATTCTAAATCTCGATATTTAAAATACATACCTTCGCAAGGTAAACAAACTATATCTTTTAATTGACCTAAATTCGCAGTAAATACTGGAGTTAAACAATTCTCAGCTTTGGTAAATATTTCGGTTTTAGCTTCATCGGGGATTTCAGGACCTAAGACAACCGGACAAGAGTTTTTAATTATTCCCGACTTTTCCTTTGATATTTCAGAAAGCGTTTTTCCCAATATTTTTGTGTGATCTTTAGAAATTGAAGTAATCACGGAACAAATAGACTTTTCAATTATATTTGTTGCATCTAATCTACCGCCTAGTCCGGTTTCAAGTATAACCACATCACATTTTTCATCGCAAAAATATTTAAATGCCATAGCTGTTGTGAATTCGAACTCAGTTATATTGTCGTTTTTGAATTCTTCCATATTTGCATAGTTTTCAAAAAAAGATACAAGTTCACATACTTTCTCTTTTGAAATCAAAGAAGAATTGATTTGTATTCTTTCTCGAAAATCCATAACCGAAGGGGAAATATACAATCCCGTTTTATACCCGGCCTCCGACAGAACAGAAGATATTAAAGCACAAGTTGAGCCTTTTCCGTTCGTCCCGGCAACATGAATAAATTTTAAATTGTTTTGAGGGTTACTAACTAGACTCATCAATTTTTTTAACCTTTGAAATCCAGGTTTTGAGCCAAATCTAAGCCTAGATTTTATTAAATTTATTGCTTTTTCGTAATTCAGAATTTTACCTCATTTCTGACTTTTTAAGTGAATGTTTCACGTGAAACATTTTTGCGAAATCAAAGAAGAATTGATTTGTATTCTTTCTCGAAAATCCATAACCGAAGGGGAAATATACAATCCCGTTTTATACCCGGCCTCCGACAGAACAGAAGATATTAAAGCACAAGTTGAGCCTTTTCCGTTCGTCCCGGCAACATGAATAAATTTTAAATTGTTTTGAGGGTTACTAACTAGACTCATCAATTTTTTTAACCTTTGAAATCCAGGTTTTGAGCCAAATCTAAGCCTAGATTTTATTAAATTTATTGCTTTTTCGTAATTCAGAATTTTACCTCATTTCTGACTTTTTAAGTGAATGTTTCACGTGAAACATTTTAATGTGTAATCATCTTAAAAGCCTGTTCTTTCCCGCATGAGTCTATTTTTTTAGAAAAAAAACAATAAAAATCTGAAGATTTACACTCACAATTAAAAACTTCAATCGCAGGTTTCGAAAGCTTTTTTATTTCCGAATATCTTGAAACCAAAGGGAGTGAAGCTGTTTTTTTGCCCTTTTTAAGTATTTCATATCCCTTTGAATTTGAACCCAATATTCTTATGTACGGTACAGAATGAGTTTGAATTTCACTACTTATATCCAAAAAACTACACATTAAAATTCGTTTTATTCTAGCCATTGTATATCTTTTAGTTTTTATCGAAAAAAGTATATCATTTAAATTGTTTTCACGATTCACAGACTCTAAAATTCTATTTTCTAGTCCTTCGCTTATGTCCGGTAACTTTAAAATATCTTCTCTGGATAGAGTTCGTAATTTGTAAATAAAAGCTTGTTGAGCAGATTCCAAATTATGAATGGTTTCTTTTTTCAAAACTTCAAAAGAAAACTGTGGTACATAATTTTTAAAACTCTCATCTGAATTTATTATCATTTTTCTTATTTCAGACGCTGAATGATATTCACGTCCATCATTTTTCCCTATTCTCTTTATTGTAATGGGTTCAACATTTACATTAAAATCTTCTATGAATTTAAGATATTCTATGCCCAAAATGTTATTAGGAGCACTTAAAAAATTACCGATTTCTGTATTTGATATTATGGAATTTATCGCCATTTCACGAGCTTTTGCAAATGTAACACCACTACTCAAAATTTTTTTCAATAACAGTTTAAATTCGTCAGTTTTAATTACAGTTACAATTTCTTTCATGGCATTTATATTTCCGCATTCACTTCCAAACGCAATCGCGTCAACACATCCGAAAGATTTAATTATTTCAATTCCTGCACGTGCATATCTTTCAGCCGACGACAACGACCAAACAACGGGAATTTCAGCTACCAAATCTACGCCTAATGAAAGTGCCAATCTTACTTTTGACTGTTTGGAGATTATCGAGGGCTCTCCTCTTTGAACGAAATTTCCACTCATCACTGCAATAATGTGAGTAAAACCTTTTTCTCGGACTTTCTCAATTAAGTATTTGTGGCCGTTATGAAATGGATTGAACTCAGCTATAATCGCACAAACTTTCATAGAGTTTACTGTAAATAACAAATTATTGATCCTACAAGCCCACTTAGCATCAAAATAGAACCTATGACAGCTAAAATTCTTATCATTCTTTTTTTGCGGTATCCGGCGGTTTTTTTGTAATTTTTGAATTCATTTTTTATTACATTTTCATTTTTCATACTCAATTCTCCCTTTTTTAAGAAAACTTTCAATATTTTAATTATATTATTAATTTTGTCCGTTGGCAAACATACTTTCCATGTTTTAAAATACGTTTAATTAGTATATATTTTACTTTATCAAAAAAATTCAGGTTCTAAAAATCAATCATTTCCATAATGTTTAATATAACCTCAAACCAAATAGTTGAAAATTTAAAAAAGGAGATAATTATGACTGAAGTTCAAGAGCAAAACAGTTTAAATGACGAATTTTCTAATAAAAGTACTTCAAAAAGTCTGAATCTTTTTTTAGTCCGTGTTGCGGTGTGCTTGATTGTACTGATAGGAACTATGTTTCTAAAATTTAGCAACCCATATTACTTTGACAATTTTAAGTATTATTACAACGAATATATTTGTGAAGAAAAATATAATCCCCAAAAAATAAAGTCCGATTTAATCGAAATTTTGAAATTGATAAAGCAAAAATCTTTAATTTACTTAGAAAAATTAAATATCATTCAATAAACAGTTCTGGAATTTCAGAAATCATTCTATCGACAATTTCCTTAAACACTGGACCGCAGCTTTCTCCTCCGCCTGAGCCTGCTTCAGATAGTACAACAATGGAATATTTGGGATTTTCATAGGGAAAAAATCCGGCAAACCACGATTGTTCAACTTTTTTTCCGTCTTCAATTATTCCGGTTTGTGCAGTAGATGTTTTAGCAGCTGCCTCAGATTTTTCAGGTTTACCTTTTTCGCTTGTGCCGTAGTCTATTGATGCTTTCATGTGGGACTTTAACTTTTTAGCTGCACTTTCTGATATAATACGCTCATTTTTGAATTCTGAATTTTCCTTTTTTACAATTCTCATGCTTTCATCCGTAAGACCTTTTACAAGTTTTGGACTACTGTAAACTCCTTTTGAAGCTATTGTATTTATTATTCCTGCTACTTGAAGAGGAGTAGCCATCAATTTGCCTTGCCCGAATGAAAAATTTGCAAGTGTTTTAATGTTTTTAAGACTCTCTTCATCTGGAAGAACGCCTTTGTCGGAAACCATTGAAGGTGCTAAAGATAGTGGTGCTCCCAATTTGAATTTTTTAGCCATTGAAAGCACGGAATTATATGGCATTTTTTTGATTAGTTCTATAAAATATCCGTTGCAAGAGTGAGCCAAAGCTTGTTCCATATTGACCATTTCGTGTTTTTTAGAATTAAAACACTTAAAAGAAGCGTCTTCGACTTTATTTACACCTTGACAGTTGTAAAGTGTATCTTCACTTATACCTTTTTCTAGAGCTGTTGCTGAGGTTACGAGTTTAAATATTGAACCCAAATTAAATGAACACATAATCCTATTTAAGAGCGGTGAATTTTTGTCTTTAAGATATGGAGCTACATTTCCGGGCAAAAAACCTGGTAAACTTAAACATGACCTTATTTCGCAATTTGGCACTTCTGTTACTATCACCGCTCCTCTGACAATATACTTATTTGCAACTTCCTCTGCAATTGCTTGAATTCGGCTATCTATGTTTAAGACAACTCCTTTAGATACCAGATAAGATTTATCTTCGATAAACTCTTTTTTACCGGGCAATATTTTCCCTGAAGCGTCGACGCTGTACTTGACGTACATATCATGTTTATTGCCGAAAAGGTAGTCATCATATGCTTTTTCTATTCCGCACATACCCTTTTTGTCTCCTGAAATATATCCTATTACATGTGATGCAAGTGTAACATCACTGTATCTTACGGGAACTTCGAAAATTTTGACATATGGAGAATTTACTTTTGAATTAACTTCAATTGTGAAAGGAGTATTGCCGGAACACTTTTTATAGAGTTCTTCTTTTTTGCTGTTTGAAACTACCGGCGTGAGAGCAGAAAGAGATTCTGTACATGGTACAGCTGCAGCTACTAGTTTTTTATCGGTATTTACAAGCGGAACATTCCTACAATCATATATTGTTCCTCTTATATCCGAAATTTTTAGATTGTAAGTTTGTTGACTTAAAGCTGCTTCGTGGAGAAATTCCTTATCTGAAATATGGTCTAGGCAAAAAAATGCCATACAAAACATAAACATAAAAAATCCATATAAAATTAAACATCTTTTATACATAGAAAAACCAACCTCTTTTAAGTAACTGTTTACCTAATTAAGTGTTGGCTTTTTTTTAACTATAATTCCAAAAATGTTTCTAAAAAACATATTGTATGTGGTCTCAGAAATAAATATAATCGATTACTATATCCCTAAAATAGTCCTTCCAAGCCATGTAGGTTTAACATTACTAATTTTACCGTTAATGGTATCAATAGCTTGACCGAACTTATAGGATCCATATGCTATACTTCCTGCAATACAAACAGCGGAAATTGCATAAGCTATGTTTTTAATTTTAAAAGTCGCATCTATGCCTCCAATAACATCATCAAATTCTCTTTCGGGATGACTCAAATTATCTTTAACCATCGTTCCGATTTTATTAATATCATCATCAGACAAAATTATTCCTTTTTTTTCAAACAATAATTTGACATCATGAACTTCAGGGGCATTTATAACTTTTTTGAGAAATTCTTTATCTTCTAGAACTTTTGTCAACTTTTCGTCTTTCAAAACCCACACCTCCATTATTATAAATAAATTTAACAAAAATAATTATATCATTTTATTAAAATTATTGCAATCCTGCTTTTCTTAAATTTGAAATATGGACATCATTAGTTTTGGCGTAGAAAGCTTCACCTGATTTACTGTGGCAATAGTAATAATATTCCGTATCTGCGGGAGAAAGTGCTGCAACAATAGCGTCCATGCCGGGGTTGCATATTGGTCCTGGAGGAAGACCTTCTATTTTATAAGTATCATAATCGCTCTTAAATGTTTTAGCTATATTCTTAGGTACGGAAGATTTTGTTTTGTAAGGATAGTATATTGTAGAATCGATTCTTAAGATTCCCATGGAAAATTCTCCAAACGGACTTTGACCCTTGTTTTCTAGTGTTTTAAGACGATTGTGAATTACTGATGAAACTAAATACATATCATTTTTATTAGCAGCTTCTGCTTGAATTAAAGAAGCTATGTTCATAAGTTCGTCAAGTTTAAGTCCTGCGGATTTAGCCAATTCTGAAACACTTGTCTTTTCTGAATAACCTTCAATGGTATTTTTCTTAATTATTTTTCTGTTGAAATTGTTAAGTATTTTTCTTATAACATCAGATGGATCTTCACCTTGATAAAATTTATAAGTATCCGGGAAGAGATATCCTTCAAGCTTGTAAATTCTCTCGTTTGAATCTTCTATATCTTTGATAAAGGAGTACTCAGAATCAAACTGATTAGACTTACATAATTTTAAAAACTCATCTTTTTTACAGACTCTGTTGCTTTCCAAAAGTTGAGCGTAATCTAAAATGTTCATTCCTTCTGTAAAAGTTATCTCTGAAACTTCGTTAATATTAGACTGATTTTTCAAACGGTTTATTATAGCTTGATAGTCCATATTGGTATCCAGTTCATAGATACCGCCTGAAAAAGCACCGGAAAACTTGATCATTTTTGCATAAATCCTGAAAAATTCCTTTTCTGAAATAACTCCGTTGTTTTTTAAAATGCCGGCTATAGTGTCTACAGAAGCGTCATCGGGAATTTCCACCATTACAGTTCCTGTAGATTTTCCTACTGCAAGCATGTCGTTTATTCCTACAAGTATGTATCTTGCCAGTAGTATTGAAATTAAACTTAAAAACATAATCCAAGATATTCTGAAAAAAATTCCGTTTTTTTGATGTTTATCTATATTTTCTTTTTTTATAATTTTCATAATGCCTCTCTTTTTTTATTCCTTTTATATATTTATCGTTAAGAAGTATATCCACGTGCTTATCGAATTTTCCGTGGGGTAGTAATGGAATCATACAATTGCTGTAACATATGCCTAGATTAGTTCCATGAAAATTCTGTAAAAATCTGTCATAATAGCCGTAACCATAACCTAATCTGTATCCCTTATAGTCAAAGCAAAAGCCGGGTACTATACATAAACCGGTTGAATAATCCGTTACGAGTTCACATTCTTCTCTTTTTGGTTCTAATAGTCCAAATGTTGCTTTTTCTAAATCATCAAATGAGTTTATAAAGTAAAAATTCATTGTTCGATCTTCCGAATTACACGCCGGGACAGCAACTTTTTTTCCGTCTGCCCAGCACCTTTTTATCAGTTCATGAGTATCTACCTCTATTTCCTTAGAGACATAAGTAAATACTGTATCGTTGTTTTTATAAGCATTTAATATGCAAATTTTATCAAGTATCTTTTTATCCATTTCGAGTTTTTTGTCTTTAAACATATGTTCTCGTATAAAACGATACTTTTTTCGCAGTTTTATTTTATATAATTTTATATTCCTAATCATAATAATTTCCTTCGAATAATTTTAATCAAAAGCCAAACCTAGATAAGCTTCTGTATCCATATTGTTAATTTCATCTGAAAAACTTTTATTCAGGGGCTTTATCATACCATAAAAATTAACAGATTCATAACGATTAAAGCAAGTATTCAAACTGTTTGTCTTTATGATATAAATTTCATAATTTGAAAATTTTCTCAATACTTCCGAAGCAAGCTTACCGACTGTACAAAAATCACACGTAAAATCTTTTAATTCAACGGTAAAATTGTTTAGTGGAACACCTATAGTATATCCTCCATCTACCGATATAACATCTCCGTTAAATTTTCTGTACAAGTTCACAGCATAATCTATATCTTCACGGCCATAAATAATTCCATTAAATTCATTATACAAACAGTATCTCAATCTTTCCATAGGATAGCTTGAAAATTTACTGTTTAGGTTTTCTTTTTTAGATAATTCAATCATTTCGTTTTTGCTTAAAAATACACTTTTTGTTTTGAAAAAATTACGATAACCTATATTTTCATAAAATCGTTCAAGAGGTCTGATTTCCGGAACTAAAAATGTACAATCATATTCTTTTGAAACAAGGCAACTTTCCGTGTAATTTAAAAGTTTTTTCATATAACCTTTGTTCCTAAATTCCGGAAGTGTACAAGCTCCATACAAGTATCCGGCTTTATGTAATTTGTTTTTTAACATGAGTTTTTGATCTAAAACACTTACAACCGAAACGGGTTTATCATTTTTTAGGCATACAAAAAAATTTTCTGTTTTAAATTTATTCTCAAAAAAATATGTTACAATTTCTTCTGACTCATTAAAACTACGAGATATAACTGAAATCAAATCATTTTTCATGTCCTCACTTGCATTATTAGTTAATATCATTTTCGAAATCCTTTAAAACAGCTTCATATTTTGGAACGAGAAAAACAGGTTTGTAAGAAAGCTTTGATTTTCTGAGCCCGGGTATACCCATATCTTCTTCACGATTTACCAGTTTGTAATTTCTTTTATAAAGAGATTTTGCAAATTCATTGTTTATTGTACTGTAAGCTCCGTCATAGTCGGCGAGAGCTTTTTCAAAATTTATCAAAAACATTTTATCGTTTATCTTTTCACCTATAGTACACGCAATTATTTGTCCGTCTACTTCTATCTTTCCACCTAAAAGACCTAATTCTTTATAATTTTCTATTGCAAGTTTTATAGCATTATACTCCGGGATTTGATCGCAGCTTCTTTTTGTGCATTTTTCTTTAAACCATAATTCAAAGAATTTCATATATTCATCACTGTCAAAATTATCTATTTCAGTGTATTTCCAGTTATATGTTTTCGAAAATTTCGATACATGATTTTTCTTTTTATGGAATTTTTTACCTCTTAAAAAAGCTAAATCTTCAACTGAGTAAAGATATTCATATTTTTCGCGTTTTGGAATGATTTCAAATCTTCCGGGAAATAATTCTTCCAAATTCTGGGCTTCAGAATTTAAAAGTTCAGTAAATCTGAGATGTGGATATCCGTCTTTACATGAATCTTCAAAAATAAACTTGACAGCCTCTTTAAATGCTTCTTCTGAACTCGCTCCATGAGGGAATTCATAACAAATTCCATTTCTTTCTGATTTTTTTAAAAATATACCCTTATAATTACAAATTTTGCTTCCAAAAGCTCTGCTCCATATAAAGTGAGTTCCGAAAATAGCCTCTGAATTAATTGCTTTGCTCAATGTTTTTTCGACCCACTCTTTATCCTCGATCTCTAAATTTTTGAAGTTCATCTTCATTAAACACATCCTTCCTTAGAAAGGTAATTATTTCATTGTGTATTTGATTTTTATCCCGAACTTTTCCGTTTTGAACGCAACAAACCGTAAACCAGTTTCCGTGATTGCGAACGTAGTCAGCTGCTTTTCTGCATTTTTTCAAGTATTCAATGTCAGATTCATGAATATCTTTTTTACTCTCGTCTCCGCTGTATCTTTTTTTCATTAAATTTTGTGATATTTCAGGAGGCATATCCAAATATATGACAGCATCAGGTTCGGGTAATCCTAATTTATTGTATTCATAATCGTAAAGCCATGTTAAATACTCATCCCACTCGTTTTCGGGAAGTTTACACATATGATAAAAAGTATTTGAAGTAGTATATCTGTCACAAAGTATTATACCCGGTTTAAAATAAAGTTTTTCCCATGACGTTTTAAAACTTGCATACCTATCCACCGAAAAAAAAGAAGCAGCGGCATAAGCGTTGACGTCAGATGGATTTTTCCCGAATTCCGAACCCAAATACATTTTGACGAGAGACGATGACGGCGACGAATAATCCGGAAAAGACAAATATTTAAAATTTATCTTATTTACTGAAAGAGTTTCAGCAAGAAGTTTTGTTTGAGTGTTTTTTCCGCATCCATCTAATCCTTCTATGACTATCAATTTGCTTTTCATTAAATTTATACCTGCTCCTTTAACTTATACCGTAAAGTATTCTTATAAATTTTTAAAAAAATTTCTCATTTCAGACGCTTTTCCGCAAGACATTTTTCCTTCTCTACATTTTCCCTCTACACAAGGAGGCCCCGCAACTGAAAATATATCAGGAGCTATGTCTTTTACAATCATAAGCATGTTTTTGGCAAGTTCTCTTATTTCCGTTTGAGCTCTCATACAACATCTGTGCGAAAAAAAATTGAGTAAACTTCTAGCGTTAAATGTACATATTATGTTTGTTTCGCAAGCGTTTGGCAAAATATATCTTGCGTCTTCAATTGCAGCTTTTTCGGCTGTTTTTTTTGCGGTTTGTTTATCAATACCTTGTTCTATGAGTTTTTCAATATGGCTTTGTTGCAAAATATCGGAGATTTTATCGTAACATTCTCTAATTTGAGCTATTGAATTTTCAAACTCGGAAAGGGCTTCCGGAATTTTTTTTATTTCTTCCGGGATCACATAATTAAAATTTGAATTTTTAACATATCTCTGACTTTGAACACTGTAAGATGCTATCCTATGACGGGTGAGTTGAGCTAAAAGTGCACGAGAGACACCTTCTATGCCAAACGTGAATGTAATGTGCTCCAAAGGGCTTTCGTGACCTATTTGAGCCAACATTTTTACAAAATCCCTTATTTTTTCATCGGTCAACTTTTCTTGAGTTTCGGTTATTCCGCAAGGTGAATAACACAATTTTGCCGCTGTAGCGACAACCTTTTCCGGATTAGGTGTGTGAGAAATTAATACCACTTTCATTTTATTCCTCCAATCGTCACAAAATCATTGTAACAAAATTAAGACAGTTGTTCAATTTTTATTATCTTATTTTAAATATCTTAGTTGATAGGGAATAAATCCCAATAATCATTCAAATAATAAGTTTAAAAATTTACATTGTCAGGGTGATTTCATAATGAAAAAATTTTTAGCCATACTGGGTTCAGTGATACTATCAATCGTTGCAGCGGTATTGTTTTTTGGAAGAGATGAATGTAATCAACAAAAAAATGAATCTTGCAATAAATCTGAGAAAAATTTAGTATCTGCTTCTCAACCTCAAAATGATGTACCGAAAAATCAATCATCGGGGTATCTCATAAAAGAATACAAAGGGAACATAGCAGTATTTGAAAAAAATGAAAAAGTGCCGTTCAGAACCACATGTATAACTGTAAGCGAACTTCCGGAGACTGATAGGAGTTTATTAAAAAAAGGTATACTCGCTAATTCACGCGAAGAAATGGATTCTATCTTAGAAGATTATTGTAGTTAGATTTTTAAAAATCAGATGTAACTTTGATATAAATTCATTCACATTTCCATAAAATCAACTCTATTTTAAAATTAATCTCTTAAACCGCAAAAAATCATTGATAGCTCTTTTGGAAAATAATAAAATGGTATGAGAAAATATTTTAAAATTATGAGGTGAATCAAAATGTCCGGACATTCAAAATGGAACAACATAAAAAGAAAGAAAGAAAAAACTGACGCTCAAAAAGCAAAAATTTTTACAAAAGTAGGACGTGAATTGGCAGTTGCGGCAAAAGAAGGCGGAGCTGATCCGACTTCCAATTTTAAACTTCGTGATGCCATAGCCAAAGCAAAAGCGAACAACGTTCCAAATGACAATATAGAGCGGATAATAAAAAAAGCTTTAGGCGGAGACGACAGTGAGTATGAAGAAATTACATATGAAGGATATGGTCCGTCTGGAGTTGCCATAATAGTTGAAACTCTAACCGATAATAGAAATCGTACGGCGGGAAATGTTCGTCATTATTTCAGTAAATACGGAGGAAATTTGGGTTCAACAGGATGCGTTTCGTTTATGTTCAAAGAAAAAGGTATAATTGTAATAGATAGCGAAGAAACTGACGAAACAGCTCTGGAAGAAGATGTAATAGAATCAGGAGCTCTTGATATGGTAAAAGACGACGATTGTTTTGTTGTTTACACTGAAAAAGACGACTACGAAAAAGTTTATGATTATCTTAAAGACAAAAAATATAAATTTATTTCTTCAGAAATAGGTATGGTTCCAGATAATTACGTTACGCTTTCTCAGGAAGATTCAGATAAAGTAAGCGTTCTTTTAGATATACTTGATGAAGATGAAGACGTACAAAATGTTTGGCATAATTTAAAGTAATAGAAGTGAGTGATATGTTTGAAATTTTTGGTTCTTGACGGAAACAGCATACTAAATCGTGCTTTTTATGGTATTCCTATGCTGTCCAATAAAAAAGGCCAGATTACAAACGGGATTTACGGTTTTCTTTCAACTCTTAATAAACTTATGAATGAAGTTAAACCTGATGCCGTTGCAATAGCGTTTGATTTGCCTGTTCCGACGTTTAGACACAAAATGTACGACGGATATAAGGCAACGCGCAAAAAGATGCCCGAAGAATTGGCAAGTCAACTTTCGATTCTTAAAGAATTATTAAAATCCCTTGGATATAAGCTCGTAACAGCGGAAGGATACGAGGCGGATGATATACTTGGAACTTTTGCAAAACACTGTGAAGAAAATAACCATGAATGTGTTCTTGCAACAGGAGACAAAGACAGTTTGCAATTAATATCAAAAGACGTAACTGTGCGTATAGCTTCCACAAAATTCGGAAAAGCGGAATCAACTCTTTATGACGAAGAAAAAATCAAAGAAGTTTATAAAGTACCCCCTAAATCTTTAATTGACATAAAAGCCCTTCAAGGCGATTCGTCCGACAATATTCCGGGAGTAAAAGGTATAGGAGAAAAAACTGCAAAAGAGCTTGTTTCAAAATTCGGAAGTTTAGAAAATATTTATGAAAATCTTGAAAACACAGATGAAATAAAAGACAGTTTAAAAAATAAATTATTAATTGGCAAAAAAGATGCATTTATGAGTTATAAACTCGGTCAAATAAATAAAGATGTACCGATTGAAATCAAAGATAGCGATTACATTCCCAAAGCAGTTGATTCAATTCAAGCTAAAAAAATAATGGTAGATTTAGAGTTTTTTTCACTTATCGAAAAATTTGTGCCTGAAGAAAATAAAAAAGAAGCAGATAAAATAGATGTCTTTTCATTAAAGAATCATGAAGATATAATTGATAAAATATCTGAAGATATATTGTATTTTTATGTTACGTACAAAGAAGAGGGTATTAAAAAGATTTATTTTGAATATATGAATACCATTTACTTTATTGACTCAAATGATGTAAGTTTCGAAAGATTTTTGTCTTATCTTAAAAAACCGGATTTAAAAAAAGTAACCTATGACATTAAAAAAGTATACAGAGAAATGTTAAAAATCAATTCAAATTTAAATGGCGAAAAATTTGACATTATGCTTGCACTTTATCTTTTAAATCCCTCTTCTAAAAGTTATGAAATTTTGAAAGCTGCGGAAGAATGCCTACTATCTATCCCAGAAATAAATTTTTGTGAAAATGAAGAAGACATTATTCCTGCAAAATCACTATTTTTGATAAAAAAATTATTTCCTATTTTAAGTAACGAACTAGAAAAACGCCATCAATCTGAGTTACTTTCAACAATAGAACAACCGTTATCGGAAGTGTTAGCTTCCATGGAAAATGAAGGTTTTGCTGTTGATAAATTAGGAGTCGAACTTTACGGAAAAGAGCTTGGAGAATATATTCTTGGACTTAAAAGGCTTATATACAGAGTTGTAGGATTTGAGTTTAATATAAATTCTCCAAAACAGTTGAGTATGGTACTTTTTGACAAATTAGGTCTTCCGAAAAGTAAAAAAGGAAAAACCGGATATTCAACAAGTGCGGAATCTTTAGAAAAACTCAGAAGATGTCATGGAATAATAGATTTGATTCTTGAACACAGAGCAGTTTCAAAACTTAAATCCACTTATTGCGACGGTATGGCAAAGCTCATAACAGAAAAAGGAAGAATTCATTCATCATTTAATCAGACAGAAACCCGTACGGGAAGAATCAGTTCTACAGAACCGAATTTGCAAAATATACCGGTGAGAACCGAAAGAGGAAGACGTTTAAGGAAGTTTTTCAAAGCGGAGCCTGGTAATATTCTCATAGACGCCGATTATTCACAAATTGAACTGAGAATTCTTGCTCATGTTTCTCAAGATCCAAATATGATAGATGCGTTTGTCAATGACAAAGATATTCACTCGATAACTGCTTCTCAAATTTTTAACATTCCAATTGAGATGGTAACTTCAGAAATGCGTTTTAGAGCCAAAGCAGTCAATTTCGGAATAGTATATGGAATAAGTGCTTTTTCGCTTGCTCAGGATTTAAGAATAGGCAGATATGATGCTCAAACCTATATAAGCAAATATCTTTTTCACTACAAAGGTGTAAATGAGTATATGCACAAAGCAATAAATTTTGCTAAAGAAAACGGATATGCCGAAACTATGCTTCATAGAAGAAGATATCTTCCGGAATTGGAATCATCCAGCCGTGTTCTTCGCTTGTTTGGGGAAAGAGTGGCCAGAAATATGCCTATTCAAGGTAGTGCGGCAGATATCATAAAAATAGCTATGATAAACACATACAGAAGGTTAAAACGAGAAAACTTAAAGTCGAAACTCATTTTGCAAATTCACGATGAATTGATAGTAGAATCACCGGTAGAAGAATCAGATTATGTAAAAGAACTACTAAAACAAGAGATGGAAAATGCTGTAGAAATGAGTGTGCCTCTTAAAGTGCATATTGCTGTCGGAAACACTTGGTACGATGCAAAAAATTAGATTTATATTTAAAAAGCACTTAGAAAAGATGTGACTGCGGTGGAAGAGATAAAAATTGTGAAAATGTCGGAACAAGACATTCCGGACCTTGTGAAAATAGAAAAACAATGTTTTTCCGTTCCTTGGTCAGAAAATTCATTTAAAACCGCTTTTAAAGACTCCTATTCGCAGTTTTTCGTAGCAAAAACGCAGTTGACCGGCTGTTTAACAGGATTTTGTGGGATGTACGTTGCAGCAAAAACAGAAGGATATGTGTACAATATTGCGGTAATTCCGGAATATCGAAAAAGAGGAATCGGAACTGAACTTATGAAGACGCTTTTGGAGTATTCTGATAAAAACAAATTAGAATTTCTTTCTTTGGAAGTTAGGGAGTCAAATCATACGGCGATATCTGTTTATAAAAATTTAGGTTTTGAAAAAGTGGGTGTAAGAAGAAATTTTTACGAATCACCCACCGAAAATGCAGTCATTATGACATATTATTTTAATCGTTGACTTTGAATTAATTATATGTTAAAATAAATATGAGCATGTGGGCAATATTTTATGAAATTTTTAAGGAGAATTTGAATTATGGGAAAAGTTTTAGATACAATTATAGGAACAACGTTGGTTGTAGCAGGAGCTGCAGTAGTTGCTGGGTCTGCCGCAGAGATTGCATCGGAAACATCGGCAAGAGTAGCTCAGCATGAAAGAGCTAGAGCAGAAGCTATTCAAAAAGAAGTACTTAATCAATGTAAAAAAGAAAGATCAATCAGAGCAAGAATAAGAGAAAATGAAAGAAAAATCTCAAAACTTGAAAACTCTGTTCGTCCGGATCTCGATTATAAACTCAGTTGTTTGCTTCAAGTTAAAGAATCATTGAAAGCTCAATTTTCCAACACTGATTGGAGAGATATTTGGGAACAAAAACGTTTAAGCAGAGAAATTAGCGAAAATTCTTCAAAAATCTCTAAGATGCAACGCAAAATAACTGAAAACGAAGCTAATATATTGTCACTTAAAAGATTGAGAACTAAATTGGACAGCAAGTTAGCAGTTATGCTGCAAAATAGAGAAGCCGATGATTGCTATTTAATATACGAATAAAAATTGTCATGAAAATATTTTCAATAGAGTCATCGTGTGACGATACTGCGGCGGCGATAGTGGAAGACGGTAGAAAAGTTGTAGCTTCTTTAGTGTCATCGCAGATAAATGAGCATAAGATTTATGGTGGAGTGGTTCCGGAAATTGCTTCTCGTAAACACATAGAAAACATAGGCATTCTAACAAAAACACTATTTGAAAATGCAAATTTAAACATTCGGGACATGGATGCGCTTGCAGTTACATTTGCTCCCGGGTTGATAGGTTCACTTTTGGTAGGAGTAAATTTTATTAAGGGATTGTCTCTTGCGACGGGATTGCCTATAGTTCCGGTACATCACATAAAAGCTCATATAGCTTCTCTTTACCTTACTAATCCCGATTTAAAACCTCCTTTTTTGTGTTTAGTTGTCTCGGGAGGGCATTCACATATAGTTGAAGTGCTGGATTATACTAGCTTTAAAGTTATCGGAAAAACCAGAGACGATGCCGCCGGAGAAGCTTTTGACAAAATAGGAAGACGACTTGGAATGGATTATCCGGGAGGAGTTGAGTTGGACAAAATAGCTCAAAATGGAAATCCTGAAAGTTTTAAACTTCCGACGCCCCTCAAAGAAGAGAGTACATATGATTTTAGTTTTTCCGGAATGAAAACAGCTATTATGAATATTATAAATAGCTTAACTCAAAAAGGAGAAGAGTTGCACGTAGAGGATTTGTCGGCCTCTTTTAGAAAGTCAGTTGTAGATTGTTTAGTTACTAATTTTATAAGAGCGGCAAATGATAACAATTATTCGGTATTAGCCGTAGCCGGAGGGGTTTCTGCTAATTCTCTTTTGAGAAAAAATTTGGAATTAGAATGTAAGAAGAGAAATTTTAAATTTTTTAAACCCGATTTGAGGTACTGCGGAGATAACGCTGCAATGGTTGGTTCGCAAGGTTATTATGAATTTTTAAATGGAACTCGTGCAGATTTTAAACTCAATGCTAAAGCAAGTTACCCTTTAGAAAAATAATTTTTAATATAAAAGCCCATTCTTATGCTAAAGAATGGGTTAAGTTTTTGTTTTTTCCGTCAGATATGAAGTATGTTTTAAACATTTTCTAATCAAATTAGGTTCACTAGTATTATTAAATATTAAAGTTTGTTTTAATTTTATAGTTATATTTTTAACTGTTTCTGAAAGTTCATTCCTACTATTTTTGTATTCTTCGGAGCTTAAAGAACTAAGTTTATTTCTACTGATTTTCGGTAGTTCTAGAGCATTTATAATTTTCAGCGTGTACTCAGATGTTATTGATTTTTTTTATCACTATCTTTAATATTTTGGAGTGCTTTATCATAATTTTTACCTTCTTTTACTAATTTAGACCACCACTTACCTACGCTTGATAAAGGACTGAATATAGCTCCTGATCCTGATTTAACTTTATCAAAATATCCATTTTTTACGCCTAAAGTAGAGTTTAACTTAGTTAAAGATACATGTTCCCCTATATTTACTGTTTCCATTTGTTTGAGCAATTTGTCAAAATTATCTACTGTTTCCTTCCCACTTGTTACCTTTTTTGCACTCGTAATGTTTTTCACTCCTTTTTATCATTTTTTAACTCAATATGTCTTTTATTTGATTTAAATGTTTTTTCGCACTATTTTTCTTTTGAGTAAAATCATCTATATCACGTTTACGGCTGTTATAGCTTTCTGAACGAACCATATAATCGTTTTTTGGGGTCCATTCTAATTTTTTGATAATTTCTTCAAAGTCTTTATTTAATTCTTGTTTTAAAGCGTTTGTATCAGTACTCTTTGTTTTTTTATCATTGATCTTCTCCAAATATTGTTCTGAATCAGAATCAAATTTTTTAGCCGATAATTTTAATTTTGTTCTCCATATTACTGCCTTGGGTGTAGCAGAGGGTACTCCAGCGTTAGATCTTTGAACATCATCAAAGAGTTTTTCCAGATTGGATTCTATAGATGTTATTTTATCTTGATCTTTTTCGATTTTTAAATAATCTTCAATTTTAAATGCAGTAATCGTTATATAAAAATTTTGAATATACCCTTCAGTTTTGCTAGCGTTAGTATTGCCCATAAATTTTCACTCCTTATCAAATTTTAGATGTAATTAGTATTATATATAAAAATAAATTAAATATCAAGTGCCTTTTTAAATATAACATATAAATTGTTTTTCGAAATAAAGCTATTAACCAATTTATCTAATTTAAAAAAGAACCCTCAAGCTTTTAGTAAGAAGGGTTCTTTAAATTTTATATATATTTTTTTTGTTTCTGGCAACGTGTAACAATTGAATCCTCCGAAACAGCTTCCGCCCACTTACAGTTATCACAAATGTCTAAATTTACACCATTATTTGAAGGTTCAAACATACCGCAGTTACATCTGGTTGTACGGCTTGTCTGGACGAGATTATTGTTAGCATTTGTAACGGTTGCTGCGCCGCCAGCTACATATTCAAGATCTTTAATTTCCGATATTTTAAAAATTTTGTCTTCAAATTCACCATTTCCTACTTCTAGTGTTTTCGATTCCTCCAGTGTTTTCGATTCATCCATTCAGTAACCCCCTCTACCTCAATTTTTTATAATTTTAATAGTATTACAATATAAAAACTCCATCATACTAAAAAATTATGTTATATATACTATCATATGCATCAAAAGTTGTCAACAAAAACCACGTAAAAAGTTTTTTTTATTTACAATAACTTATTTTGTTGATTTTTGTGGATTTTAGGTGCTTCTACAATTGTAAATTCTACATCGGTAATTTTTACCAATAAATAATTTTGTACACACAATAGTGTTATCCGAAATAAAGAAATTATTCAAAAAAACTTAACTAAAATTATCGAACAAGCTATTGCAGCTAAATCTGTAAGTAAAGCACAAACAACTGCATGACGAGATTTTTTTATTCCTATACACCCAAAATAAACGGTGAGAGTATAAAATGTAGTTTCAGTCGACCCCATAATTACTGACGCAATTTTTCCAATATCAGTATCGGTTCCGAAATTTTTAAATATATTATCGAGTAAAGCAATAGAGCCGCTTCCGGAAATCGGTTTTAATATTGCAAGCGGTATAATTTGGGCAGGAATTCCAACTATATTTGAAATAGGTTCGGCGAAGTTTGCAAAAATATCGAGAGCACCCGACGCTTTTATCATACTAACCGCCGTTATTAATCCAATCAATGACGGAGCTATTGCAAATGTAGAATTTATACCCTCAGAAGCTCCTTTTAAGAAAACATCAAATACAGGAACTTTTTTTAAAATTCCTAAAATCACAGTTATTGCTAAAACTACAGGTATTACGTAAAATCCGAAATTATTCATTGTTATTACCTGCTTTTTCCATTAATTTAGTAACTGTCACTCCAAAAAACAAAGCTATAATTGAGGTCAACCATAAAATTGGAAGGATATTGAGCGGATTTTCAGCTCCATTTTTCTGCCTTGAAGTGCATAGAAAAGTAGGTATAAGTTGCAAAGACGCAGTATTAACAATAATGAACATTATCATTGAATTAGTTGCACATTCAGAATTACGATTGGATTTTTGCATTTCTTTCATAGCTTTTATGCCAAAAGGAGTGGCGGCATTTCCAAGTCCTAGCAAATTTGCGGTAATATTCATACATACAGCTCTAAATGCCGGTTCACTTAGATTGTCATTTCCGAATAAAAGCTTTATAAACGGAGAAAATATTTTTGACAAAAAATCAGTTATATGGGATTTTTCTGCAATTTTCATTATTCCGGTCCATAATGCCATCATGCCCAAAATGGAAATTATAAACTCTACAGATTCTGCAGCACCGTTTAGAACAGCATCTGAAAGTTCTTTTATTCGTCCAGTTACAAATGACGAAATAACGCTTATTACCATCAAAAATCCCCAAATATAATTCATCATAAAACATTATCGCTTTCCAAAATATACTTTTATTCAATTAATGTTATATAACTCAAAAATATTACTGTTTTCATCTTAAAATCAAAGTTTTGAAAATAAATTTGTATTCGCATCTAAAATGACATAATGGCATTTCACAAATAGAATTTATAATCTTAAAATTAAAATAAATTATTAATTTAGCACATATTATTTGACAAAATTCGAACATACATTCTTCTGCGTTAAAATATCAGACATATATTTAAAGTTTAAAATATAAATTTTAGTTTTTAGATATACAAAATTCGCCAAAAATATACAAATTTATTAATTTAAATAAACTTTATAATTTAGAAAAAAGATACTTGCAATACTGTTTAATTTATAATATAATCTAATACACATTCCTTTGTATATACACTCCTTTTGATAACGTAGTAAAATTTAAATACTGATTTTGCTGTGTTTTGAAAGGGGATTTTATTTGTAACTTAAAATTTATTATCCCGGAATTGCCGGGAATTTTAATTACCTAATTTTTATGTTATAAAATATAACATGTATATTATCAAAAATACATATATTGACAAAAAAGTATTAAAATAGTAAAATTACAAAATGTAAGTCGGCATTAACCGAGTATGTGCGGTATTGTTCGCGTTTGCACTGATAGCTCGAGGTAAAGTTGACTTATAAAAAATTTTTATAAAAAGGAACGGTGCTGATTGTGAAATCAACAGGAATTGTAAGAAGAGTGGATGACTTAGGTAGGATTGTTCTTCCAATGGAACTCCGAAAAATTTTGGACATTGAGCCAAGAGATTCACTGGAAATATTTATGGAAGGTGATAACGTAGTAC